>JAKDKP010000267.1 GCA_030453285.1 Propionibacteriales bacterium | reverse complement strand
CGGGGCCCTGATCCTGTCCTACCTCACCATCTCGTTGCCGGTGACGATCTGGGTGTTGAAGGACTTCTTCCGGGCCGTACCGCGCGAGCTCGAGGACGCGGCCCGGGTGGATCGGTGCGGCTGGTTCACAGCGATGTGGCAGGTGTTCCTGCCGGTCGCTGCACCCGGACTGGTGGCGGCGGCGGTGTTCTCCTTCATGACGGCCTGGAGCGAATTCATGTTCGCCCTGTTCATGACCTCGACCAAGGCAGCCAAGACGATGCCGGTGGTGGCGGCGAACTTCGCCACCGACCTCAACACCGACTTCACCCTGATGGCCACCGCCGGAGTGCTGGCCGTCGTACCACCGTTGATCCTGGTGCTGATCTTCCAACGGCTGATCGTCCAAGGCATGGCCGCCGGATCGGTCAAGGGATGACCAGAATCATGAAGAGAACAGCAGAGTCACCGAAGGGATCTGGCCGTGGCTGAAGTGAAGCTGGAGAAACTGCGCAAGGAGTTCGGCGGCCAGGTGGCCGTCGAGGGGCTCGACCTGACCATCGCCGACCAGGAGTTCCTCACCCTGGTGGGTCCATCGGGTTGCGGAAAGTCGACCACGCTGCGGATGATCTGCGGGCTGGAGAAAGCGTCCTCGGGAGAGGTGTTCTTCGATGATCAACCGGTGACCCACCTGCCGGCCAACAAGCGTGACGTGTCGATGGTGTTCCAGAGCTATGCGCTGTATCCGCACAAGACCGTCGGGCAGAACATCGGCTTCTCGTTGAAGATGCTGCGGGTGCCACGGTCCGAGATCGAGCAGCGCGTACGGGAAACCGCCGCCGCCCTGGGCATCGAGGAACTGTTGGAACGCAAGCCCAAACAACTGTCCGGCGGTCAGCGGCAACGGGTCGCGCTTGGACGCGCCATCATCCGCGAGGCCGGCGCCTTCCTGCTCGACGAACCGCTGTCCAACCTGGACGCCCAGTTGCGGGTGGACATGCGCGGAGAGCTGAAACGTCTGCACGGAGAGCTGATGAGGACCTTCATCTACGTCACCCACGATCAGGTGGAGGCGATGACGATGTCGGATCGGATCGCGGTGATGTCGAAGGGGGTGCTGCAGCAGTGCGGAACTCCCGACGAGATCTACGGCCGTCCGGTGAACACGTTTGTCGCGGCGTTCATGGGGAGTCCGGCGATGAACTTCCTCGACGGCGAGCTGGCGGCCACCGACGGCGTTCTGCGGTTCGCCAGCCCGGCCTGGAGTCAGCAGCTCGACGGTGAGTCCCGTCGACAGGCCGAGGCTGCCGACCCGCAGGCGGTGGTGCTCGGCGTGCGTCCAGAAGACGTCCTGATCGGCGATCGTGCGGACCGTACGGGGCGGCAGGCGGTGGTGGAGGTCTGCGAACCGATGGGTGCCGATGTGCTGGTCACCCTCGGGTTGGGAGCCTCGCGCATCCGGTCACGTGTCCCTGCCCCATTCCATCTGCGGCCAGGCGAAACGGTGGCTGTGTCGATCAGCTCCGAACGGATCCACCTGTTCGACGCCGAGACTGGACAGTCCTTTCACTCACCAGCGATCCCGGTCACGCCGCCGGCCTTCGTCGAGCCGCGCGACGACGAGGCCCAGACGCGTGACTGATCACCGGTAGGGGTTCAGCAGGGTCAGCAGGAGCCAGACCGTCAGCACGACCGAGGCGATCATGATCAACAGCAGCACCACGATGATCAGTCCGGCGCGCATCAGGTAGGCGCCGGTGGAGCCGGTGTGGGTGCGTCCGTCGGTGAGTGCCTCCTCCAGCAGGCGAGCGTTCTTCTTGTTGGCCCGGAATCCCACATCGGCCACGTCACCGGCCAGCGGGATGTAGCCGATGATGGTGTCGAACAGCAGATTGAGACCCATCCGGAGCAGGACCGGGATCGACACCCGCGCCCGGACCGCCTCGACCAGGATGGCGGTGGACAACACGGTGCCGGCGGCGTCGCCGATGCCGGGCACCAGTCCGATCAAGGAGTCGAGGCCGAAACCGATCTTGGTGCCAGGGATGGTGAAGACGTCATCCATCAGCCGTCCGTAGCGGCGGGAACGCGCCACTCGTGCGTCGGGACGGTCTGCTGGGGTGCTGTCTGTGCGGTGGGGCATCTTCGCATCCTAGGGCCGGTGACGCCCGCGGTCCCGGTGATCGGCGCCGGTGGGGTGTGGCGTCGCGATTCGGTACGGTCAGCACGCACGCGACCACCGAGAGCGAGGAGACCGGCATGGTGAACTCCGCGCCGCGGCTGGGCTTTGTCTCGATGCACACCTCGCCGACCGCCGCCCCGGGCACCGGCGACGCCGGCGGGATGAACGTCGTCGAACTGCATCAGGCTCGGGCACTGGCCGCCGCCGGTGTCCCGGTGGACCTGATCACCCGACGCAGCGATCCCGATCAGCCGGATGCCCAGGAGTTGGCGCCGGGACTGGTGCTCCGCCTGGTGGATGCCGGTCCAGCCGAGGTCGTGGCCAAGAGCGGCCAGGAGGACCTGATCGGGGAGTTCTCTGCCGGTCTCGCCGGGCTCGGGCCGTACGACGTGTTGCACTCCCACCATTGGCTCTCCGGGGTGGCCGCGTTGCCGGTGGCGCGGGCGGCCGGCATCCCGCACGTGCAGAGTTACCACTCGGTGGCGGCGCTGCCGGGTGAGGGGCTGGCCGAGGGGGAGCGACCCGAGTCGCCGGGAAGGGTGGCTGGCGAAGCCTTGGTGGCGCGGGAATCCGACCAGATCGTGGCGATCAGCCAGGCCGAGGCAGAGACCGTGATTCAGCGCTGTGGCGCCGACCCGGGGCGCGTCGAGGTGGTCCGGCCAGGTGTTGATCACCATGTCTTCCGGCCCATTCGGTCGGGGGAGAGCCCTCCGCGCTGGTCGACGACCGATGCCGCCGACCGCCCGTACCTGCTGTTCGCGGCTCGGCTGCAGCCGCTGAAGGCACCCGACCTGGCCATCCGGGCACTGGCTGGGGTGCCGGCATCCATCCGGCCGCGCCTGGTGATCGCCGGTGAGGTGTCCGACGACTTCTCCACGTATCGAGGTGAGCTGGACAACCTGGTGACCGAGTTGGGCCTCGAGGCCGATGTCACCTTCCGCGGCTCGGTGCCGCCGACACAACTCGCCGAGTGGATGCGGTGGTCGTACGCGGTCCTGGTGCCGTCGTACTCAGAAACCTTCGGGCTGGTCGCGCTGGAGGCCGAGGCCAGCGGGGTTCCGGTGCTGGCGTGGCGGACCGGTGGGCTCGTTGAGGCGATCGCCGATGACCGGACCGGGATCCTGCTCGATGGGCGTTCGCCAGACGAGTGGGCCGGTGCGATCTCGGCCCTGTTGGCCGATCGTGGCCGTCGAGACCTGTTGGGCCGTCAGGCAGTGGAATATTCCTCGCGGTTCGACTGGTTGCAGGTGGCACAGCGGCTGGCGTCCATCTATCACCGGCTGGCCGCAGAGAGGTGAGCATGAGTTGGTACGAGGCGCCGAACGCCTTGGTGGCACACGCCCACCCCGACGACGAGACCCTCGCCACCGGCGCCCTGTTGGCGCACTGGGTGCAGGCCGGAGCCTCGGTGCACGTGCTCACCGCCACCCGCGGTGAGCAGGGCGAGGTGGTCGACGGCCCCCTGACCGCCCTCGAAGGCACCGATGATCTGCATCGCCACCGCGTCGGAGAACTGGCCGGGGCCCTGGCCGAACTCGGCGTCACCAGCAGTGCCATCCTCGGGGAACCGCCGGCACGCGCAGAGGGCCTCTCGCCACGGCACTACCACGACTCCGGCATGCGGTGGGTGACCGCGACCGTGGCCGGCCCGTCCGACAACGACGACCCGTTGGCGTTCAGCACGGCCGACTTCTCCGAGGCCGTCGATGACCTGTTGGCCTGGGCCCGGACCGTCCGGCCGAGCCTGTTGGTGAGCTATGACTCCCACGGCGGGTACGGCCATCCCGATCATGTCCGGATGCATGAGGTCACCCTGGCCGCCGCCGAGCGGTCCGGCATCCCGATGGCCGAGGTCGTCCATGACCCGACGAAGCCGTACGACCACTGGTTCGATCTTGATGATCAGTTTGACCGCCTCGTTCGTGCCCTGCGACACCATGCCAGCCAACTCACCGTGACCGGCCACGACGTGGTGCATGTCGGTGGCCAGCGAGATCCGATCCGCACCGGCGTCGGGCTGCGCCTGCTGACGGCCGGCTGAACGCTTCAGCGGCCAGATGTAGTGCTGGTGGAGGTGCCGGTGGTGATCAACTCCAGGCGCGGACGATCATCGGCGACAAGACGGCCGGGGATGCCGAGCGGAATGCTGTGGGCGCCAGGTCCGTGCCCGAAGCCGAGTTCCCAGACGACCGGCATGCCCAACGGAGCAAAGAATTCCTCGGCCAGCGCACGGATCTCCGGCAGAGGGCCGCAGTTCTGCCAACTGCCCAGGGCGACACCGGACACCCCGTCGAACCAGCCGGCCCGCAGCAACGACTGGAGATAGCCGTCGATCCGGTAGGTGTCCTCGGTGACGTCCTCCAGCAGGGCGATGGTGGGGGGGTGGTCGAGGACCGGGCGCGTGCGGGCGCCGAGCGTCATGGCCAGCAGGGTGA
>JAKDKP010000266.1 GCA_030453285.1 Propionibacteriales bacterium | reverse complement strand
GACTTGGGTGCGGCAGCGCTGGCGGATCGGGCGCTGGTGATGCGCGATGGGCGGATCGTCGGCGAGGTGCAGCAGCCCCGCACGGAGCAACTGCTGGAGTTCGGCGCCGGCGGACAGGTGGCGGCCTCGTGATCCGGATCGCCGTCGCCGATGCGGGTCGGCAGGGCTGGGTGTGGAGCGCGGCGGGGCTGGTCGCGCTGGTCGTTTCGGTGTTCACGACCTGGTGCCTGAACTTCATCGCCACAGTTGCCGCGGCTCCCGACGCGGTGTTCGCCGGGATGACCATGGGGCGCGGCGGGTATGTGACGCTCGGATCGAACCTGCTGGTGTTCTCCTGCCTGCCGGGCCTGGTGGTGCTCGGGATCGTGCTCTCCAGCGTGACGACGCACACCGCGCTCGCGCAGTCGCTGTGGCGCCTTGGCGGGGCGTCACCGGCGCAGATGGTCGTGATGACCACGGTGCAGGCAGTAATCGTGTGCGGCGGGGCGACGGTCCTCGGTGCGCTGGTGTCGTTGTCGTTCCAGCAGGCCGTGACCGACGTGCTGGTCGGGAGCGGCGAAGGCCCGGGGCACGGGGTGCCTGCCGTACGGTCGCCGTGGGCGGTCCTGGGATCGGTCGGCGTGCTCGCGGTGTTGGCGGTGCTCGCGGTGGTGATCCCGGCCCGGCGCACCGCGCTGCGCTCCCCGACGCAGGTCCGTTCTGCGTCGGAGCAGGCGACCCGGCCGGGGATCGGGTGCCTGATCGTCGTGATCGTGGTTTTCGTGATGGGGGTGCTGCCGCTGTTCGCGATCCTCTACGGTGTCCACGTCGCCGGCGACGCTCTGCGGGCTGCGGCGGTGACGCTGCCGCTCGGTCAGGCGCTGGTGCTGATGACCGCGCTGACGGCGCCCTGGGTGCTGCCCGGGCTGATCGCCGGGTGGACGCGGATCGTCGGGTCGCGGTCCTGGCCGGTGTGGCAGCTCGCCCGGCACCTGTCGGTAAAGCGGATCGCCGCATCGGCGGCGACGATCGCGCCGCTCACCCTCGGCCTGGGCCTGCTCGCCAGCTACGGGATGATCCAGGCGACACTGACGAACCTCGCCCCTACGGGTGCGGGGCCGAACATGATGGAGGGGGTGGTGATCCTCCTACCGATCGCGGTCATCTCCGCGGCCGGCAGTATCGCGGTAGTACTGATGGCCGCCCGCCAGCACACCGAGGACATCGTCACGATGCGCTCCGCCGGAGCGACCCGGGCGAACATTGCCGCGGTGATGGTCGCCGAGGCGGTGATCGTGACCGTCAGCGCGGTCCTCGTTGCCCTGATCCCGGCAGCGCTCCAGTACGGCCTGCTCGCTTACGCGCTCGGTATCTACGGTGAACCGCTCACGCGGATCGGCCTCGATCCGCTGCCCACTCTCATGCTGGCAGGGATTGCGCTCGCGGGCATGTTGATCGCCCTGCTCACGGCCGCCCGGTCGGCGTCGCGGCAGCCGTTGTCCGAGTTGCTCGCTGATCGCTGAACCGGCACTCGGGCGAGCAAGCGAGAATGGACACCATGACCGCGACGACTCCGCACCCGGCGGCTGCACCTATCGGTGTGCTGATTGTCGATGATGAGGCGTTCGTCCGCCACGCGCTGCGCGCCTATCTCGCCACAGCCGACGGCATCACTGTCATCGGCGAAGCTGCCGACGGGAACGTGGCCGTCGAGCAGGCGGCGCGGCTGCGTCCGGATCTGGTGCTGATGGATCTGCAGTTGCCGCACTTGGACGGGGTCGCCGCCACTCGCCGGATCCTCGAACATTCGCCCGGCACGCAGGTGCTGGTGGTGACCGGGCATGTGGGCGACTCTTTCGTGATCGACAGTCTGCTCGCCGGGGCATCCGGGTACGTCGTCAAGGACGCGGATCCCGCGCAGTTCATCGCCGCGATCCGCAAGGTCCAGGCCGGTGAGCAGCCGATCGATCCCGCGGTCACCCACCATCTGATCAGCCAGCTGCATCGCACCGGCATCCCCAACCCTGCGGCGAATGGCAGCCCGGAGATCACCGAGCGGGAGAAGGAGGTGCTGGAACGCCTATGCGAAGGAAAGAACAACCGCGAGATCGCGCAGTCGATGTACATCGCCGAGACGACGGTGAAATACCACCTGGTCAGCCTGATGCGCAAGCTCGACGCTCGTGGCCGGGTCGAACTCGTCGTCACCGCGCTGCGCCGCGGGATCGTGACCTGAACCCGCCGGACCGATTCCCGACCGCGCTCGCCTGGGTGCTCACCGCGGTCTTCTCCATCAGCGCCCTCGACGACCTCCGCCGCCTCGCAGCAACGGCCGGCCAGGAGCCAACCGGGCAGCTGGTAACCGGGGCCGGGTTCAGCATCGGATACCTGCTCACGATCCTGGCCGTGGTCTGGCGGTCCCGCTGGGTGCTGCCGCCCTTCGCTCTCACGCTGGTCAGTGCACTGTTCCTCGATGAGCAGGTCACCGCGCTGCTGTTCGTCGGGATCGTCCTCGCCCTGGCCGCCTACACCGTCCGCGCACTCCCTATGACGGTGATGGTTGTCGCGGCACTTGGGTGGGAGCTCGGCTGGCGGATGCTGCACGACGTGCTCGACGAACGCCTGTTCTGGTCCATCCCGTTCGTGTTGCTGCTCATCCTGCCCGGCCACGCTATCCGCATCCTCAACGCCCGTCGCCGGCGCGAACGCGCCCGAGCCGCAGCACGCGAGGATGCCGCCAGACGACGCGAGGCCGCACTGGTCGCAGAACACCGCCGGCAGCGCCTGGCCGTCTCCCGCGAACTCCACGACGTCGTCGCGCACGAACTCACCCGGATCGCGATGCACGCTAATGTCGCCCAGCTCTCCGACAACCCCGAGGGGCAGCGCGACGCCCTCCAGGCGATCTCCGCCTCCGCACGCGACGGCATGACCGAAATGCGCAGGCTCGTCCGCCTCCTCAACGCCGACAACGGCATAGAACACCGCGCAGCCGATGCGCCCGGTCCAGGCATCGGCGGCACCGACCTCACCGGAGAACTCGACCGCGCCACCAACTACCTCACAGAGCTCGGCTTCCAAGCCGACCAGACACTGACCGGAGACCCGGCCAGGATCCCGCCGGGATTGCTCCCCACCGCGGTGATGGTGCTGCGAGAAGCGACCACGAACATCGCCAAGCACGCTGCTCCCGGCGCGCAGTGCACGCTGACCATCGACATCACCGACCGGCTCATCATCGAGGTCAGTAACGAAGTCTCCGACCGCACCGCCGAGAATGTGGAACCGGGCCTCGGCCTCCCCGGACTCCGTGGCAGAATCATCGACCTGGACGGCACCCTCACTACCGGACGGCACGGGAAACGATGGGGCCTCCAGGCGATCATGTTCCTCAACGAACAAATCCAAGACAACAACTAGCTCTACCGCCGCCCGCCTACCGTCGGACGTCACCCCGAGCGGGAAACACTGTGCAGCTGCAAAGGTAGGCGCGTCTTGTTCAGTGTATTCAGGCGGCGATGAGACCGGCCACGATGTTCGCGAGCACGTGGACGACTGCGCCCGGCACGAAAGTCCCCGTCTTGTGTCGAAGCCAGCCGAGCAGCCAGCCTGCTGCGAACTGCACCGGGATGACCGGCCACATTCGCACATCGATCAGCAGGAGAGCAAGGTGGGGTACGAGGAACAGAAGGGCCTGCAGTAGGTTGCCCCACCCGAAGCCCAGCCGCCGGATCAGGACTCCACCGAGTAGACCACGGAAGAAGACCTCTTCGCCCACGGCGCGAAGTACGATCCCTATAGCAACACTCAGCGAGGTCAACTGCGCGATGGAGACGCCGGGCAGATCAAGAACTTCGGCCGGCACGAGGATGATGGCGAGCCATCCCGTGAGCACCAAGGGAAGCAGTAGCAGGAGTGCCCATCCATACGCTGCGGAGGTGCCCCAGGCCAGCCCCGCCCGTTGCCTCGCGGTGCGGAAGGTTCGGTTTTCTCCGCGCGACTGCACGATCAGGTAGATGATCGTCGGCACGCAGAAGAGAACGAACTCCGTCATGCTCTCAGACTATCGACACCACTTCGATGAGCATGCCGTGTCCAGCAGCGCATCGGAGCCCTCAGTCGCACAGCCTCCGCGTCGGGCACTGTTGGCTCCCGCTCACATAGCTACATCGCACACTGCAGGCCGCCCGGACGTAGGCACCGCCCCGCTCGGTGACCGTGTGGTTCACCTGGCCTGCATGACGGTCTCGATGCGGGTGATGAGCGCGGGTGACGGGTATAAGTACCTGTTGCGCACGATCGCTGCCGCGGATGGTGATCGGTCGCTGTCGACACCGTTGACGAGGTATTACACGGCGGAGGGCACCCCACGGGGCTCCAAAAGTACGAGCATCCTGATCGGTGTCATCCTGAGCCTATCGGCCATCGGCCCGATGAGCTGGTCGGCCGCCATCTACATCGCGATAACGACCTTGCCAAGCAGCCCGGCGGCCTCAGCGCGCCGATTCGCCTGCGCGATGCTCGCGAGCGGGTACCACTCGGCAACCCGCAGCCTGAGCCTGCCCTCGTCGACGAGAGTGGACAGTTCGTGCAACCGATGCGGATTGTGCTGGACGTAGTTG
>JAKDKP010000265.1 GCA_030453285.1 Propionibacteriales bacterium | reverse complement strand
GCGTACGCGTCCCTGGCCGGGATCGACCTGCCCGGTTCGCACCACCGACTCGACATCGCTCAGCAGGCCGCGCAAGACGAGGCCGCCACCCATCAGGAGAGTTGATCATGAGCGTTCCCAATGTGCTGGCCAATCGGTACGCCTCGGCACAGATCCGCGACATCTGGTCGCCGGAGTCCAAGATCATCTCCGAGCGCCGTCTCTGGATTGCCGTGCTCGCCGCGCAACGTGATCTTGGTGTTGACTTCGCCGGAGACGATCCACAGGCCGTGATCAACGCGTACGAACAGGTGATCGACAAGGTGGACCTGGCCAGCATCGCCGAGCGCGAGCGGGTCACCCGGCATGACGTCAAGGCGCGGATCGAGGAGTTCAACGCGCTGGCGGGTCATCAGCACGTGCACAAGGGCATGACCTCGCGGGACCTGACCGAGAACGTCGAACAGCTGCAGATCGTCTCCTCCCTCGACGTCATCCGTGATCGGATCGTCGCCACGCTGGCCCAGCTCACTCGCCTCGCGATCGAATGGGCCGAGCAGCCGATCGCCGGACGCTCCCACAATGTGGCTGCCCAGGTCACCACCCTGGGCAAGCGGTTCGCCACCGCCGCCGACGAGCTGGCCGTTTCCTACGAGCGGGTCGACGAGTTGATCAGGCGTTATCGGTTGCGAGGGATCTCCGGGCCGGTCGGCACCGGACAGGACATGCTGGACCTGCTGGGTGGGGACGAGGGCAAGCTGGCGGAACTCAACCGGCGGATCGGTGATCATCTGGGTGTCGATGGGGTGTTCATCTCCACTGGGCAGGTGTACGGGCGCTCCCTCGACTACGACGTGGTCTCCGCGCTGGCCCAGACCGCCGCCGCGCCATCGAATGTGGCGACCAGCGTCCGGCTGATGGCCGGCCATGAGCTGGTCACCGAGGGGTTCAAGCCGGGCCAGGTCGGGTCGAGTGCGATGCCCCACAAGATGAACACCCGCTCCTGCGAACGGGTGAATGGACTCTCGGTGATCCTGCGGGGCCACGTGTCGATGATCGGCGAGTTGGCTGGCGACCAGTGGAACGAGGGAGACGTGTCGTGCTCTGTCGTACGACGGGTCGCGCTGCCGGACGCCTTCTTCGCCCTCGACGGACTGTTCGAGACGTTCCTCACCGTGCTGGCCGACTTCGGTGCCTTTCCAGCAGTGATCGAGACCGAGCTGCAGCGCTACCTGCCGTTCCTGACCACCACAAAGGTGCTGATGGCCGCCGTACGAGCCGGAGTCGGTCGCGAGCAGGCCCACGAAGTGATCAAGGAACACGCCGTCGCCGTGGCCTTGGAGATGCGCGAGCAAGGCCTGGTGGAGAACGATCTGCTGCAGCGATTGGGCGCCGACGAACGACTCAAACTGGCCGACACCGATCTGACCCGCCTGGTCACTGGTCCTCTGGAGCTGGCGGGTGCGGCCGGGAGTCAGGTGCAGACGTTGGCCGAACGGGTCGCCACGATCGTGGGCGAGCATCCGGCAGCGGCCGCTTACCGACCCGGTGCGGTCCTCTGACGGCCCGAACTCCGAAGCCCGATCAGCGCTCGTTCGGGATCAGGATCCAGCCGACGAGGTAGATCAGGATCTGCGGTCCGGGGAGCAGGCAACTGAGCACGAAGATCAACCGGACGATGAAGGTGCTGACGCCGAAGCGCGCGGCGATGGCAGCGCAGACGCCGGCAATCATGCGGTTGTGGCGGGGGCGGGCGAGTGCGGACATCGTCGGAGACTCCAGATCTGTGTGGACGTGGTGAGTGCTAGACCCACTGTGCCCGGTGATCGGGCTGCGCCCAAGGGACCTCGGGGGCTGGTCCGGGGAAGGTGCGGGTCGCCCCTGAGCGTGGATCGAGATGGCGAAAGGGTCGCCCGGAACACTGTTCCGGACGACCCTTGCGTGGTGGCTGTTGCGCCGAGGCGGTTGGCCTCAGAGCTTGGCGGGACCGGCGTCGGCCGCCGCGTCCTTGGCCTCGGCCTTGCGCTCGGCAGCCTTGTCCTTGGTCACCTCGACGCGATCGGCAGCCTTGGCGGCCGACCGACGCTGGACCTGAGCCTTGGCCGGAGCGGCACCCAGATCGGCGAACTGGCCAGTGGCCTCGCCGCGGACCCGGTTGTCGGCACCGGTCGGTGCCGGATCGTTGCCCTCGCCGGCCAGGTTGCCCCGGATGATGTTGCCGTTGACGGCGGTGCCGACGGTGTTGTTCGACACGGTCACGTCACCACCGAAGTAGTTCACGTCATCGCAGGTGCTGAGCGAGGAGCCGGTGCCGATCTGCACGCCGGCGTTCCCGGTCAGGCTCGCAGCACCATCGACCTCGGAGCCGCAGACGAGGGCACCGTCGGTCTGGTTCGACACGGTGAGCGCCCTGCCAAGGGTCGAGTTGATCACGTCGACGTAGCTGCCACCGGTGCCGGTCACGTTGCCGGCGATCTTGCTGCTGTCGACCAAGGTCTCACCCGCGGCGACGGTGAAGTTCTTGGCAACCTGGGAGTCGCCGAGGAACACGAACGGTGCCACCTCCTTGCCCGCCTTGCCGGTGTAGCTGCCGGCCACCTGGGACTCGTCGAAGTAGACGCCGTACGCGCCGGTGGAGCTGACGTTGCCAGTGACGGCGGTGCGGTAGGCATCGATGTAGCCGTCCTCGGCCACGCCGACAGCGCCCTTGATGGTGCCGTTGCTGATCACCAGATCTGCGCCGGCTCGTACGGAAACCTTGCCCTCGATCGTGGTTCCTTCGAGCGTGCAGGACTTCCCCGCAGGAACCACCAGATCGCCGGGAACGGTGACGGCGCCGGCGGTACCGACGCAGGTGGTGACCAGACCGCCCGATGCGGACGGTGACATGACGAATCCGGCAAGAGCGACACCGGTGACCGACGCGGCGGCCAGAACAGACTTGAGCCTCATGCAACTTCTCCAAGGTGGTTGGCTGAACACGTGACCCCTGAGTTGGTGATCATCGCGGGACAGGGCGGACAGTGAGAACGTGACTTGGTTCGAGCTTGAACTTATGTTGCCCGTTCTGGACCGGTCAACCCCTTCTGGCCAGTAGCCCACAATTGGCCACAACCGTCACTCCTCGTTCATCACACCGTCCTCGACGCGAAATTTCTTGTTGGAAGCGTTGCTGAGTGCAAGGACACCGGATACCGTTGATCAACTGTGCGTGCCTACTTCGAACTGGCGACGGCCGAGTTCCGTCGGTACGCCACCTACCGCCTGGCCATCCTGGCCGGCATCGTCACCCAGTCGATCTTTGGCCTGCTCCGGGCCGGGGTGCTCATGGCCGCCATCGTCGGAGCGGGTGGATCGCTGGCCGGCTACGACCAGCGCAGCGCGGCCACGTACGTCTGGTTGGGTCAGTCGCTGCTCGGTGTGATCCCGATGTTTGGTTGGCAGGAGCTCGCCCAACGGGTGCGCACCGGTGACATCGCCGTTGATCTTGCCCGCCCTGTCGATCTGCAGCTGGCCTGGTGGGCTGGCGATCTCGGGCGAGCCGCCGTGGGACTGATGACCCGCAGTTGGCCGATCATGCTGCTTGGTGCGCTGATCATGCCGCTGGCGCTACCGGCATCCTGGTGGGCGTTGCCTCTGGGAGTGATCAGCCTGCTGCTCGGGCTCACGGTGAACTTCCTGTGCCGGTACGGAATGAACCTGATCTCCTTGTGGACCCTGGACATTCGCGGATCCATGATCTTCTACATGCTCGTGATGAACCTGCTGTCGGGGTTCTACGTCCCGGTGCACATCTTCCCGGGTTGGCTGCGCGCCCTGGCGCAGGCCAGCCCCTTCCCGGCGATGTTCCAGTCGCCAATCGACGTGCTCTCCGGTCGGGTCTCCGGTGTCATGGCCGGGCAGGTGATCGGTGTCCAGATGGTCTGGGTGCTCGTGCTGGTGGTGGTGACCCGGCTGGTCTGGTGGCGGGGATCGCGCCGGCTGGTGGTGCAGGGTGGCTGATCACTTGCTGTCGCCGTACCGGGCCGTCGTGTCTGCCCAACTGCGCAGCCAACTGTCGTATCGCTCCAGCTTCTGGACCAATCTGGCGGCCTCCTTCGCCCTCGGGCTGCTGGAGTTCGTCGAGATCTATGTTCTGCTCACCGTCTCGCCCGTGCTGGGCGGGCTGACCTTTGCCCAGGCCACGTTGGTGTTCGCCCTGGCGAACCTCGGCTTCGCCCTGGCCGACCTGGTCTGCGGGCAGATCGACAGCATGCCCACCTTCATCCGGCAGGGTCAGCTGGATGGCTACCTGTTGCGACCGTTGCCGCTGCTGCCGCAGATGATGACCGCGACCTTCGAACTGCGTCGACTGGGTCGGGCCGCCTTCGGTGTGCTGGCGTTGATCATGGCCTGCGTCTGGTTGGACCTGGACTGGTCGGTCTCGACGATCTATCTGATGATCATCACGCCACTGATCGGAGCCTTGATCCATGGTGCGCTGTTCGTGCTGGCCGGTGGCCTGCAGTTCTGGCTGGTCGACGGTGCGGAGTTCACCAACGGATTCGTGTACGGGAGCTCGTACGCCGGTCAGGTGCCCGGCAGCGTGCTGCTCGCTCCGGCAAAGATCTTCTTCACCTTTGTCATCCCCGCCAC
>JAKDKP010000264.1 GCA_030453285.1 Propionibacteriales bacterium | reverse complement strand
CGACAGCATGCCGACCGTCACCGGGCAGGGCACGATCGGGATCGAGGTCGAGGAGCAATCCGAACCAGACACCATCCTGGTCGCCTGTGGCGGCGGGGGCCTGATGGGCGGGGTGGCGTCCTGGTTCGGCCGCCGCAGCACGATCATCGCCGTCGAGCCCGAGACCTGTCCGACCTACGCCGCCGCACTGACGGCCGGTCATCCGGTGCCGACCAGGCCGAGCGGCATCGCGTCCGATTCCCTGGGCGCCAGCACGGTGGGCGCCGTGCCGTGGGCGGCCGCGCGAGCCGCCGGAGTGCAGTCACTGCTGGTCAGCGACACCGACATCTCCGCCGCTCGCTCCGCTCTCTGGCGGTCCACCCGGCTGGTCGCCGAGCCCGGTGGCGCCACCGCCTTGGCACCGCTGCTCACCGGCGCCTACCGGCCAGCCGACGGCGAACGGGTGACGGTGATCGTGTGCGGGTCCAACTCCGACCCGTCCACGCTGCCGATGGATTGACGGTTGACCTCAACCACGGTTGAGCTCCTAGCCTGCTGGCCATGAGCGAAGGCTGCGCCGTCCCGTACCTGATGATCGACGGTGCCGCGACAGCCATCGATCACTACGTGCAGGTGTTCGGCGCGGTCGAGGTCGCCCGGCACCTGACCGCCGGGGGTGAGGTGGAGCGGGCCGAGCTGGCCCTGTCGGGCAGCCATTTCCTGGTCGGTGATCCGATTCGTGGCGAGGTGGGCTCCCCCGTTGTCTCGCCCGATCCCGATGCACCGACCACCGTGTCGGTGTACGTCACGGTCGAGGATGTGGACGCACTGGTCGCACGGATCACCGCCCATGGCTCTCGCCTGCTGCGCGGACCCGCCGAGGTGGGGGCTCGGCGTGAGGCCGTGGTGATCGATCCGTTCCGGCACGTGTGGATCTTTGCCGATCGCCGGTGACCGCCGCTGCGGGACTGGGTGCAGATTCCTGCAATGCCGCGTCGTCGGGGTCTCCGTACGATGGCCCAGTGCCCATCCCACCGAGCGTGAACCGCCTGGCGCGGCAACTGGTCGGCATCGCGCTGACGCCCGGTGACGCACTTCTCCTACCGGTGCTGATCATCGTTCGCGTGGCCAGGCATGGTCGAGGCAACGCAGATGATCTTGCTGACCGCAGCATCGCAGCTCACGGCAGGCGCCATGGCGCCGCACGTGACGAATGGCCCCGGGGTCGTCGCGTGCTGGAGTATCTCGCCGCTCGGGTCCCGCTCGGGCTGCTGGACGGCATTCTGGTGGGCTTGATCAGCTACGGCCTGGTGGTCACCGCCCAAGTGATCATCGCGGCCATCACTGGTGGGGCGGCGCCGTTGCTCGATCTGCCCGATGCCGGCCGGATCACCTGGCCAACGGTGCTGATGCTGATGCCGCTCGGCGGCTTCACCCTGTTCCTGGGGTGCTCGGCCCTGTGGGCGACCAACGCGCTCGACCGATCGTGGTGGCATCGATGCGGGCAGGATCCTCGCGCGCTCGAACGTCATCTGCGGACCACACGAGCCGAGGTGATCGAGGCGGTCGATGGTGAACGTCGGCGGATCGAGCGAGACCTGCATGACGGCGCCCAGCAGGGTCTGGTCTCTCTCGGTCTGTTGATCGGGCGAGCGCGGCGCGCACCGGAATCCGAGGCCGCGGCCCTGCTCGCCCAGGCACACACCCAGTCCCTCCGCCTGCTCGATGACCTGCGCACCGTCACGCAGCAGGTCTATCCGGTCAACCTTGATCGGCACGGGCTGGAACGCGCTCTGCACGAGCTCGCCGAGCACAGCGCGCTGGAGGTCAAGGTTCGATGCAACGTGGCTGGGCGACCGACGCATGCGGTCGAGGTGGCCACCTGGTTCGTCGCGGCCGAGGGTCTCAGCAACGCCATGAAGCACACCCGTTCCGAGCGGATCGGCATCGACGTGACCGGTGACGAGCACACCCTGCGCCTCGTCCTCACCGACGAGGGTCCCGGCGGAGCCGATCCCGACGGCGCAGGTCTGACCGGACTCCGACAGCGCGTGGCCGCGCTCGACGGACGACTCGAGGTCCACAGCCCATCCGGTGGACCCACCCAACTGATCATGGAGGTGCCATGCGAATAGCGCTCGTCGAGGACTCAGCCCTGTTGCGGGCAGGTCTGGAGCAACTGCTGCTCGCCGAGGGCCACGAGTTGACCATCGCGACTGGCGAAGCGGTGACGCTCCTGCATCGACTGGCCGCAGATCTGCCGGATGTGGTGATCCTCGACGTCCGCTTGCCCCCCACCTTCACCGATGAGGGCGTACGGGCCGCGCTGACGATTCGCGAACGCTGGCCAGGTGTCGCAGTGCTGGTCCTGTCGCAGTACGTGGAGCGCCCGCACACCCGTGAGCTGATCATGAACTCTGACGGCGGCGTCGGCTACCTGCTGAAGGATCGAGTCGCCGGCGTGACCGAGTTCCTGGACGCGCTGGCCCGCGTGCACGCCGGCGGCACCGCCTTCGATCCCGAGATCGTCCGCCAGTTGCTCCGACCCTCGGCGACCACCAACCGGCTCAGCGTGTTGTCGGCCCGTGAGCGTGAGGTGCTGGCGCTGATCGCCGAAGGCCTCACCAACCAGGCCATCGCCGGTCGGCTGCACCTGAGCCTGTCGGCGGTGGAGAAGCATGCCAGTGCCATCTTCGAACGCCTCGGGCTGAACGCTGACCGCGGCTACAGCCCTCGTTCCTTGGCGGTGATCACGTATCTGCAGGAGTCTGCCGGCGACGAGTCCTGACCCGCCGTACGACGAAGACCGCGACCGCCAGCAGCACCGCCACGATGACGATCTTCTGGAAGACGTCGGCGTACTGCTCCACCACGCTCCAGTTGGCACCGAGCAGATAGCCGGCCAGGACGAAGATGGTGTTCCAGATCAGGCTGCCAATCGTGGTCAGGGCCACGAACAACGGCAACGACATCCGCGCGACGCCAGCCGGGATCGAGATCAGACTGCGGAAGATCGGCACCATGCGACCCAGCAGGACGGCCTTGCCGCCATGACGATCGAACCAGGCCAGCGTGCGGTCGAAGTCACCCGCATCCATCAACGGCAGCCAGTCCACCACCGCACGCAGCCGAGCTGCCCCCACCAGGGCACCGAGGGCGTACAGGACCAGGGCGCCGACCACCGATCCGGCGGTGGTCCAGTGGATGGCCTCGACGAGCCCGACCCGGCCCTGGGCAGCGGCGAACCCGGCCAACGGCAGGATGGCCTCACTCGGAATGGGTGGGAACAAGTTCTCCAGAGCGATGGCGATCCCGGCGCCAGGGGCACCGATCACATCCATCAGGTCGACGAGCCAGGTGATGACGGGGTCAAGGAAGTTCATGATCACCAGAGTGCCGACGCACTCCAACAGAACCATGGGGGCTGGCTGCACAGCATGGGTGCAGGAATCCGGACCGTACGCCCACGTCTGCGGGTCAGCCACCTGATCAGACGCGCCAAACCTCCGCTTCGGTGACGAACGCCGAGGAAGTGGGCCGCTCCGGCGAGCCGCCGGTCTGGATGCTGCCGGGCACACACCGACCACGCAGGGTGATGTCGGCATCGAAGGCCGGGCCCAGCACCAGGTGCAGACTGTGCGGCACCCCACCGAGTCCGAAGTCGTCGGTGGTGAACGACCGCTGATCCCGTACGTCGGCGATCCGCAGGCGAAGATCGGAAGCACTGGCGCGCAACCCGTGAGCAAGATCAATCGACACCCGAGCCGGCGTGCGACGGTAGATCGGATCGGGCCACGGCAGCCCTTCCACCTCGGGGAAGTGGCGAGTGAAGTCCTGGCAGACCCAATGAGCGAGTTTCGGGTCCTCTCCGTACAAGCGGATCTTCCCGTCGTACCACAACACCAGAGCGGTGCCACGACCGTACGGCGACCAGTCGACGCGCCAGGCCGAGGCGTAGGCGGTGACGTTTTCCCCGTCGAACAGTTGGATGCCGGGGTTGGCCCCGACCAGGACGACGTCACGGTCGGCCGGTTCGGCGGCCTGTGCGGGAGGGTTGGCGACGCTCTGTCCGGCAAGTCCGGCCACAGCGAGTCCACCCACACCGCCGACGCGGAACAGGTGACGGCGATCGATCCGACGCTCGTTGTTGATCATGCTGTCTCCTTCGAAGTGTGAATCCCCAGTTCACCTCCGCCGCCCCCTACCGGGGGAGGGATTCGAGCAGCTTCGAACGGTGGCGTGGCAGACTCGCCCGTGTGGTGATCAGGGTCCCGATGACGGCCGACCGGCTGGGTCATTCGCGCTTTGCCATCACCCCATCGGTGGAAATTGTGGGGACGCTGGTCGGCCGCGCCGCCCGACGGCCGGCTCCACATCTGAGACGCCGACGGGACCGGTTCTCCCGGCTCGATGTGGTCACCCGCGAGTTGCTCGAGGGGCTGTGTCCGACGGACCACCCGTACACCCCGGACTTCCTGACGCCCACCCCTCGGGGTGCCGACGAGTCGATCACCGACCTGCGCACCCGGATCGAACAGACGCCGGTCGAGATCGTCGACCACCACCTCAACCTCGCATTCAAGGGTCGGCCGATCCCGCCCGGCACCTCGGCCGCGTTCGGTGGGGATCGCGCCCTGGAA
>JAKDKP010000263.1 GCA_030453285.1 Propionibacteriales bacterium | reverse complement strand
CGGCCCGTTGCCCCGCACCACCCAGTCGGTCGGGGTGGCGACGGTGAACTCGTACGGGGACTTGAGGTCGGGTTGGTCGAAGCAGGCGAACCAGCGCGGGGCGGCGTCGAGGAAGGACATGGCATAGAGGTACGTGTGGCCGTCGGCCGGATCGGTGTGGCGATGCAGGCCCTCACCGTCGGTGGAATAGGCCATCACCCCGTCGACGATCAGTTCGTTACTGCCTCGACGCAGGCCGGTCAGGCTGATCCGGCGGTCGGCCCAGTCATCGGCGGCCAGGGCGACGCCGTTGAGGGTGGCCGAGGTCAGCCCCTGGCCGGCGAAGTCGCAGAAGGTGTCGGCATCGTCGACGGCGGACTCGAAGCGAATTGTCGTACGAGAGGTGAACGTGTCACTGTCGTCGGCCCGGGTGAGGTCCAGCTCGACGCGCGTGTGCGCGACCTTGATCAACTCGGCCCGGTCGACGGCCTCGGTACGCAGCAGGGAAGGCATGCCCATCAACCTAGTGGGTGACCCGTGACGGGCGCGGACCCCTCTCCCCGGGCACAATGGTGCCCATGAGCCTCCCTCGACGCACCCTGCTGCTCTGCGGGTCGGCCATCCTCGCGGCCGGAACCCTGGGCGGCTGCAGCCTTGGCGGCAATGGTCTGCGCCAACGTTTCGAGGAGCAGTTCACCCGCGCCGGGATGAGTCACGACGGCTGGCTGAGTGACTCGGCCACCGAGGTCACCCGGCTCGAAACCCCACTGTTCGCCTCGTGGCTCGTCCTGCATGCCCGCAACGCCGCCCAGCAGGGGGACCAGCGGAACCTCATCGCGGCGATCCCGGCCGAGGGCAATGGCTTCTTCGCCCTCACTGCAGAGCCGGACAACTGGGCCGAGGTGGTGATGGCCGCCGGTGCCCGGATCGACGTGCCCGCCTCCGCCGCCGAATCGGCGCGGATGATGGTGCTGGCCACCAACGACTTCAAGGGCAGGCAGACCATGATCAGTTCGGTGGACGACATGCCGTGGGTCGACCGCGGGTCCGCCGACGTGACGGCCGTACGGGAGGAGTTCGGCCACGACATCCGTGCCCCGTACGCCGAACGTGACGGCAAACGCTGGATCGCCACGGTCTGGACCACCCACGAGCAGGACCTGATGCGCCACTCGGTCGGCATCGAACCCGACCTGCTGCACGCCGACATCCCCGAAGTCTGGGTCGGCGGCCTGGCCCTGCAGTCGGACGGCTGACAGCCGGAACAAGCGGTATCACGGTGGTATCATGATCGTCATGGCGATGACACTGCGACTCACCACCGACGACGAGAAGGTGCTGGCTGCCCTGGCCGAAGAGGATGGCGTCAGCCGTCAAGAAGCCACCATCCGTGCGATCCATGAGACCGCCGCTCGGCGCGGACACCAGCGCACGGTCGCGGACCTGTCCGCCGCCGCACGACAGCGCTACGCCGACGTGCTCGACCGTCTCGGTCGGTGACCACCTATCTGGCCCTCGAAGATCTGCTCGCGCTCGTGGACGACCTGGGTGTCGGACCCGTTCGGGACGTTGGCCTGCTGGACTCCGCCGCGCACCGGCCGACCGCCCGTCTCTGGGGGCACGATGCCTATCGCACCATCGACCAGAAGGCTGCCGCCCTCCTGGAATCACTGGTGGGGAACCATTCTCTGGTGGACGGCAACAAGCGGCTCGGGTGGTTGGCCGTCGTCGTCTTCTGCGGCCTCAACGGCATCACCCTCGAAGCACCCGACGACGAGGCGTACGACCTGGTGATCGCCGTCGCCAGTGGCGCCCTCGAAGGGGTGGACGTGGGCGCAAGCCTGGGCCGGTGGCACTGATGGTGCACGGCTGCGCCGAGCCAACCATGATGGAGACATGGCCCTCGTCGTACGCCCCCTGACCGCCGCCGATCGGCACCAGAGCCTCCGCCTGGGTGCGGAGGCGTTCGGTGGTCGACCGCCCACCCTGCCTGACCCTGATGAGCCGGACCCCGATGAGACAGAGCCGCCCCCGCTGGTCGGGACGGCGATCACCGGCACCTTCGACGGCGACGAGTTGGTGGCCAAGGCCGCCGTGCACGACCTGACGAGCTTCTTCCACGGGCAGCTGGTGGCGACGGCCGGGATCGCGAGCGTGACCGTGGCGCTGGAACATCGTGGGCGGGGCCTGCTCACTCCCATGATGCACAGCGCCGTCACGGCAGCGGCCGAGCAGGGTGCCGTGATCAGCACCCTGTTCCCCACCGCACCACGCATCTATCGTCGCTACGGCTACGAGCTGATCAGCACCATCACGACGATGCAGATCGAGGCGGCGGCCTTGCACAGCATCCCCTCGGGTGACGAGGGCGGGGTGAGCCTGCGGCGGGCAACGCCGGCCGATGTCGAGGCGATGCTGGGCTGCTACCTGCTCTGGGCCCACGCACAGAACGGACCGCTGACCCGTACGGGCCCACGCTTTGCCGATCCGGCCGAAGACTTCCTCGACTCCACCGGCACCACGCTCGCCGTCGATGCCGAGGGCACCGTGGTGGGCTACTGCTCCTGGGACCGCGGCACCGGCTACGGGGCACACGTCGCGATCGAGGTGTACGACCTGATCGCTCTCACCCCAGGTGCACGCACCGCGCTCGCCGGAGCGCTGGCCGGATTTGGCAGCGTTGCCGGCCGGGTGCAGTTGCGCTCCTCCGGCTTCGACGAGCTCGACCTGCTGATCGGTGCGGGTGAGCAGAAGGTGATCAAGGACCAGCCGTACATGCTGCGCCTGTTGGACGTGCCGGCCGCGTTGTCCTTGCTGAGCGCTCCGCCCGGCAGCTCGTACGTTGTTGATCTTGAGGTGGCCGGGGACGAACTCGGGTTGATCAATGGCTGTTACCGGATCAGTGTCACCGATGGTGAGCTGCACGCCGTCCGCACTCGACGCCGTACGGCCACACCGGTGTTCACCCCAAGAGGACTGGCCCTGTGGTGGAGTGGACGATCAACCCTGCGCAACCTGCGGATGGCCGGCCTGGCGACTGGTGGGACCGACGCCGACCCCATCTTCGACGCACTGGTGGCGCCCCGCCCGCTGCAGATCCGCGACTACTTCTGAGCCCGACGCCAGACCGTGGTCACCACCAGGCAGGCCAGCACCATCGCCAGCGTGCCGAGGAGAATCACCCAGGTGTCCAGGGAGGTGATCACGGTCGCGTACGGCAGAGCCACGGCCAGCAGCCCGGCCAGGATCAGCCGCCCCCGGGCCGCCGGTGAGTCCACCGGGCGCAGGCGTTCCGGCTGCGGGCCGCGCTCCCACCGGGCCACCCCCAGACTCACCGCGAACACCAGCGCCAGCACCACGAGGAACACCAGCGGACGGGTCCACCACCACCCCACACCGGGCGGCTGCGGGAGACCCGGGACGAAGAAGACCAGTGCGGCGATCGCCACCACGAATGGCACATGCCACAGATAGAGCGTCATCGCCCGGCTGCCGACGGCGAACACCGCCGCCTGGGCCCAGCGCTGATCCATCAACTGCGTCAGTTGCGGGCGGAGCAGACGCAGCAGCATGGTGTGTCCGAGTGCGATCATGATCAGCGGCAGGGTCGGCGGGATCTGGTTCTGCAGCATGTCCCCGCCGTACGGCAGCAGGGTGCCGAGCGCGCCGACCAGCGCCAGACAGATCAGACCTCCAATCAGCAGGTGCCAGCGGTGCAGGGTGAAGCGCCGCAGGTCCGTCGGCCGGCCGGGGTCGAAGAACCCGTCGGCCAAGAAGAAGCCGAGTTGCTGGATCAGCGGCCAGATGAAGAGGTAGTTGGGCAGGCCCACCATCGGCTCACCGGTGATCAACCGTACGGTGTCGGTGATCACCGCCCCCGCCAGCAGCACCCCCATCGTGCGCCACGGGTGACGCCGGTGCGCCTCGGCCAGCAGCGGAACGGCGGCCTGACACACCAGATAGGCGCCGATGAACCACAGCGGCAGGCCGATGCCGTGCAGGGCTGCGTCCCCGAGCGCACGCGGCACCCCGAACAGCACCGGGATCCACACCGCCGTGGTGATGATCAACAAGAACCCGGCCGCCGGCCACGCCAACCGGATCAGGCGGGTGCGGAAGAAGCACCAGCCATCCTCACCGCGACGTTGGGCGCTGCGCCACCCGGTGAGACTGGCGAACCCGCCGATCACGAAGAACAGCGGCATCGGCTGGGCGAACCAGGCGAGCTCGGCAAAGAAGGGCAGCTCCTGCATCGGCAGGAAGTTCTGCGGGGATCCGTCGGGGCCGGGGCGCAACGCGACGAAGGTGACGTGTGCGGCCACCACCACGAGCAGGCAGATGACCCGCATCAGGTCGAGGGTGAGGTCGCGCTCGCCCGTACGGGGTCTGGTCATCGGTTCCTCCGGTCGATCTCCTCGCGCCATCGTAGGGTGCCTCCGGTCCGCCGGCCGGTGTCCGCGGTGCCTGGCTGCTCCGGCGAGGGTGCCCTGCGAGACTGCCCCTGTGACCATCACCGCCGCCGTCCTGCTGGGCCTGGATCTGCTGGGCACGTTTGCCTTCGCCCTGAACGGGGCGTTGACCGCCATCCGGTCGGCGCGACTCGACATCGTCGGTGTGGTCACTCTGGGAGTGATCACCGC
>JAKDKP010000262.1 GCA_030453285.1 Propionibacteriales bacterium | reverse complement strand
AGACCACCGACAGCTCGTGGGCGGTGGCAGCCTCGAAGAACTGACCCTTGGACTGCTTGGCAATCTCCTGCATCTGCTCCTTGTTGACCGGTACGGGAAAACGCTGGCCGTCGAGGTCGACGAAACCGGAGTCCGATCCGTACGCGATCGTGTAGACCGGCACACCCTGCTCGCCGGCCTTGGCGGCCTCGTTGACCGGTGAGGGTCCGGTCTGGTTCTCGCCGTCGCTGAGCATCACGATCGCCCCGGGAATCTTGGCATCGGGGTCGTTGGGATCCTTCGGGACCGAGCTCAACGCCTTCATCCCCGCCGCGATCCCGCCGCCGAGAGCCGTCGAGTCCTGAAGCTTGAGGGTGTCGATGCCACGCAGCACCGCGGAGCGCTCCAGGGTTGGCTGGACGATGGTGTTGTTGCTGCCGGCCATTGCGACCAGGGCGATGTTGTACTTCTCCGGCAGAGATTCCACGAACGCCTTGGCCGCGGCCTGCGCGGCGGCCAGGCGATTGGGTTTCACATCGGTGGCCTGCATGGATTGCGACACGTCGATCACCAGTACAACGGTGGCCCGCTCCCTGGGCACCATCACCTCGTTCATCGGCTTGGCGAACGCCATCGACAAGGTGATCAGGCTGAGCAGAGAGAGGCCGAAGGCGAGATGGCGGCGCCACGAGGACTGGCGACCGATCACGGCCTGGAGCATCGAGGTGTTGGTGTAGCGCATGCCGCGCTTGTTCTTCCTGGTCACCGCGAAGATGTAGGCCCCGACCAGCAGCGGGATCACCAGCAGCAGCAACATCCGGTCGGGGAACTCGAAGGCCTTGGGGACGAAGCTGTTCAACACCTCACCCATCAGCGGCTCACCCCCTGGGGAGGCGCATGCAGCATGCTCGCCACCCGTCGGTAGGCCAGTACGAAGCGGGCAATGTCCTGGACCCAGTCCCGGTCGGTCCGCAGTTGGATGTGACCAACACCGGAGCGGCGCAGGGAGATCCGGATGCGTTCCCGCTGGGCGGCAGATGCGGCGTCCATCCTGGCCCGGGCGCCCTCGTCGGAGGTGTTCACGTACCGCTCGAAGTTGGTCTCCGGGTCCCTGATCAGCATGTCGCCGACGTTGGGGAATTCGATCTCGCGACTGTCGACGACCTCGATCGCCAACACCTGGTTGCGGACCGCGAGCCGACGCATGGCCCGCTCCCACTCCGGCTCCACCTCCGTGTCCACCTCATGATCACCGGGGGTGAGGAAGTCGGAGACCACGACCCGCAGGCCACGGCGACGCTGGGTCCGGGAGAGCTGCTCGATGCCCTCGGCGAGGGTGTACGAACCCTCCTCGTGATCGGGCACGATCGGCTCCTCCAGCATCCGGCGAAGCAGACCGTACAACGCCGACCGCCCGGACCTGGCCGGCAGCCGACGCATCTCGTCGGGACGCATCAGGTAGCCGCCGAAACGATCGCCCATCTTCTGGCTGAGGAAGCCGATGGTGGCGATGGCGGCGATGCCGAGATCGCGTTTGGTCACGCCTTCGGTGCCCCAGTTCATCGACGGCGTGACATCCAGCAGGGCCCACACCTCGAGTTCACGATCGGCCATCGTGTCCCGGACATGCGGCACCTGCGTACGGGCCGTCACCGCCCAGTCGATCTTGCGGACATCGTCCTCTCCCGGTTGGTACGGGCGGGCGTCGTTGGTGTCGGTGCCGGGACCGGGCAGCAGGCCGAGGTGATCCCCGTGCAAGAACCCCTCAAGTCGACGAACCACCGCCAACTCGAGTCGACGCAGCGCCGCCTCCGGTGCGAGTTTGTTCAGCGGAATGGTCGGAGCGTTCAACTGCCCCACCAATGAAGCCGCCGCGTCCGGTGGCCCCGGCTGGGGCGCTGAACTGTTCGGTGCGCTCACGCCTGCGGCCTAGTTGAAGTCAGCGCGGCGGGGCTGCTGCTGACCACCCGGCTGCTGACCATTCCCGGGCGGCGGATAGTTCTGTTGGCCGGGCGGAGGGAAGTTGGCACCGCCACCTGGCGGGCCGTAACCGCGGGCAGGTTGGCCGGAGTTCGCCGACGGCGGTGGGAAGTTGGACGGGCCACCCGGCGGTGGGAAGTTTCCCGATCCCTGGGGCTGGGGGGCTCCCTGGCGCTGGGGACCTCCCTGGTGCTGGGGCGGTTGACCGTACGGGCCGGGCGCCGGCTGACCCTGGGTCAGTTGGCCCGGTGCAGCCTGCTGAGCGGGCACCTGACCACTGGCGAAGCCCGGCTTGGCGTCACCCTGACGCCGCCCACCACTCCACACCGGCGTTGGCGGCGGAACCATCGCCACGATCCGCTCCACCACGTGGGTCGGTGAGATGTTGTCGGCCACGGCATCGAAGCCGAGCACGAGGCGGTGGGCCATCACGTCCTTGGCGACGGCCTGCACATCAGTCGGCAACACGTAGTCGCGACCGTGAATGAGAGCCAGCGCACGGGCCGCCGCGACCAGACCCAGCGTGGCACGCGGGGAGCAGCCGATCTGGATCACTGGCTCCAGGTCGGGCATGTTGAACTCGGTTGGGGACCGGGTTGCCATCACGAGCCGGACGATGTACTCGGCGACCAGGTTGTGCACGAACACCTTGCTCGCCATCGTCTGCAGATCGAGCACCAGGTCGGGGTTCAGCACGGGATTCGACTCCGGCGGATCGACACTCATCCGGCGAAGGATCTCGAACTCCTCGTTGCCGCGCGGGTACGGCACGTCCACCTTCAACAGGAACCGGTCACGCTGCGCCTCCGGCAGGGGGTACACGCCCTCGGACTCGACCGGGTTCTGGGTGGCGATCACGATGAACGGCTTGGGTGCTGGATGGGTCTGGCCGCCGATGGAGACCTGCTTCTCGGCCATCAGCTCCAGCATGGCCGACTGCACCTTGGCCGGTGCGCGGTTGATCTCGTCGGCCAGCACGAAGTTCACGAAGACCGGACCGAGCTCGATCTGGAACGTCTCCTGACTGGCCGAATAGATCCGAGTACCGACGATGTCGGACGGGACCAGGTCGGGGGTGAACTGGACCCGGGAGAAATCCCCACCGACCACGGTGGCGAAACTGCGGACCGCGAGCGTCTTGGCCACTCCGGGGACACCTTCGAGCAGGATGTGACCCTTGGCCAACAGACCGACCATCAACTGCTCGACCATGTGCTCCTGACCGACGATCACGCGCTGCACCTGCTCGATCGCCTGCTTCAGCAAGCGTGCCGCAGCCTTCTGATCTGTCAGGCGGTCATCGGTCTGGCGCTCATCGGTCTGGCGCTCATCGGTCTGGCCCGCCTCGGCCGACGAACGATCGGTCGCCGACTGGGCGGCCCGATCGCTCCGGATCGAGGGCTGATCTTCCTCGGTGGCAGTCTCGGCTGAGTGGCTCACTCAGGTCTCCTTGTTGCTGTCGTGGGCGCCGTGCTGGTGGCTGCAGGATCGCGTACGAGCTGTTCGGGTCACGCTGGGTCTCGGGTCACGCAGCAACGCGCCACAGGGGCGCACTGCGGGTCCACGATAGGCGACCACACAATCTCCGACCACACCCATGTCACTCTGTGTGTCTTTCATCGTGTCTTTCGTCGACCCGGCAACGCCGGTCGACACCGTCATGGTCGTGGACATGGGGGTCATCCCTGTCGCAGACGCCGCTGGCCCACAACTTGTGACACATCACCTTGTAGTCTCGTCGGCGACGGGCCGGGTGGCCCGGTCCCGTGATGAGATGTGAGGCGATGTCTGACCCCGGTTCGGTAGGCGACCAGCATGGTGCCACCCAGGTGCTCCTGACTCCGCTGTTGCCGGCCGATCCGCCCCGCGTCGGCCCCTTCTGGCTGGATGCTCGGATCATCTCCGGCACGGCCGGCACCGCGTACGTGGCCCATCCCGACACCGGCCCCGATCACGAGGGCGCCGACACCCCGTACGGTTCCGACGACGTCATGGTGATCCGCCTGGCCGAGGGTGCCGCCGCCGACGCCGCCGCCCGCGAGCGGCTGGCCGGACTGGTCAACAAGCTGCACATCGACACCGTGGTCGCCCGCGGCGGTGCCAGCCAGGACGAGGGCCGGTGGGCCGGCAAGTTCATCCCCGAGAAGGATCTCGAGGCCGAGGATGGCGTGCCAGAGGCGCCGTGGGTCGCCTTGACCTGGCAGGAGTCGGCTCATGACGTGGCCCTGGCCGACACGATCCTGGCCGAGGTGGAACTGCGGACCACGGCCCCGCAGGGTCAACCGACCGGACCGGAATACCAGCACTACTGGACTTCGAAGGTTCGCCCGGGTCTGGCCAGGTTGTGGCCGCTGCCCTGGCCCGGACGCCACGAGCGCGCCGGCTGGCGCACCATCTTGGTGTCGTGGCTGCTGATGCTGCTGCTGGCGGCCATCGCGGTGCTGATCGTCGTGCTGTTGTTCAAGGACCAGCCGCCGATCCAGCCGCCGCCACCGAAGGAGGCCACCGGGTCTCCGTCCGGATCGCCACCGCCCGACTCCAGCTCCCCCTCACCACAGTCGGGCTCCCCCTCTCCGCAGTCGGGCTCTCCCTCACCGGAGTCGGGCTCGCCTTCCCCACAATCGGGCTCCCCCTCGCCCCAGTCGGGTTCGCCTTCGCCCAGCGACAGC
>JAKDKP010000261.1 GCA_030453285.1 Propionibacteriales bacterium | reverse complement strand
GTCGGCGTGCCCTTCGTCAACGCCTGGTTCCCACCCGAGAAGCGTGGTCTGGCCATCGGCATCTTCGGCGCCGGCATGGGTGGTACCGCGATCAGCGCCCTGACCACCGTCAAGCTCACCGAGGCACTGGGTGCCAAGTCCCCCTTCCTCATCACGGCTGCCGTCCTGGCCGTGTATGCCGTCGGGTCCTGGCTGATTCTTCGTGACGCACCCGGCCGGGTCGTGCCCACCACCTCGCTGGCGTCGCGGATCTCGGCCAACTCCAAGCTCGCCATCACCTGGCAAGCCTGCCTGCTGTATGCCGTCGCCTTCGGTGGGTACGTCGCGTTCTCTGTCTACCTGCCCGCCTATCTCAAGACCGCTCATGAGCTCACTCCGGCCAGTGCGGCCAACCGCATGGCTGGCTTCGTGCTGATCGCTGTCCTCATGCGTCCCATCGGAGGCTGGCTCGCTGACAAGTTCGGCGCGATCCCGGTGCTCGCGACGGGCTTCGCCATCGTGGTCGTGGGCGCCGGCATCTCGGCAGGAGCACCACCGCTCCACGGGATCGGCACCATCGCATTCCTGGCCATGGCCGCCGCGCTCGGTAGCGGGAGCGGCGCCACCTTCGCCCTCATCGCCAAGGTCACGGAGCCGTCCCGGGTCGGGGGCGTGACCGGTCTGGTCGGTGCTGCTGGAGGCCTCGGAGGGTTCGTCCCGCCACTCGTCATGGGATACGTGTACGGCCGCACCGACTCCTACGCCATCGGGCTCTGGATGCTCAGCGTCACTGCGGCCCTGGCCCTCGTTCTCACCGTCACCGTCGTCCGACGAACCGTTCAAGGACAGGAAACGCATTGACTCCCTCCATGAAGAACTCCACGCCCACCCCTGGAATGGACGGCTCTCTCGTCGAGGCCCTCGTCCGCAGCAGGAGGTTCTTCACCCGTGGGGTCGTCTCCGACGACCTCCGGTCGATCTCTCAGGTGGGAGGACGAGAGGCAGACGACTTCTACCGCGATCGCTGGAGCCACGACAAGGTCGTGCGGTCCACGCACGGCGTGAACTGCACCGGCTCCTGCTCGTGGAAGGTCTACGTCAAGGACGGGATCATCACGTGGGAGACCCAGCAGACCGACTACCCCTCCGTCGGTCCGGACTCGCCCGAGTACGAGCCGCGAGGTTGCCCCCGTGGCGCAGCATTCTCCTGGTACACCTACTCTCCCACGCGAATTCGCTACCCCTACGTGCGTGGTGTCCTGCTCCAGATGTTCCGTGAGGCGAAGGCACAGCACGACGGCGATCCGGTCCGGGCGTGGGAGCACATCGTCGAGAACCCGGCGCGGGCCAAGGCGTACAAGTCCGCGCGGGGCAAGGGCGGTCTGGTCCGGGCGACATGGGAAGAGGCCAGCGAGATCATCGCCGCGGCGCACGTCCACACCATCAAGAAGTACGGACCGGACCGGGTCGCCGGCTTCTCGCCCATCCCCGCGATGTCGATGGTCTCCCACGCCTCCGGCGCCCGGTTCGTGAACCTCATCGGTGGCTCCATGCTGAGCTTCTACGACTGGTACGCAGACCTGCCCGTCGCATCCCCGCAGGTCTTCGGCGACCAGACCGACGTCCCCGAGTCCGGTGACTGGTGGAACGCCGGCTATCTCATCATGTGGGGGTCCAACCTCCCGGTCACCCGGACCCCTGACGCGCACTGGATGGTCGAGGCCCGCTACCGCGGCCAGAAGGTCGTCGCCGTGGCGCCGGACTACGCAGACAACGTCAAGTTCGCGGACGAATGGCTACCGGCCAAGCCCGGCACCGACGCCGCCCTGGCCATGGCGATGGGGCACGTCGTGCTCAAGGAGTTCTTCGTCGACAAGGACACGCCCTACTTCACGGAGTACGTCAAGACCTACACGGACCTCCCGCACCTGGTCCGCCTGGAGGAGGCCGGCGACGGCGAGTACGTCGCGGGCAAGTTCCTCACTGCCTCGGACCTGACCGGACACGTCGGTGACGAGAACGCCGAGTTCAAGACGGTTCTCATCGACTCGAAGACCGACGAGGCCGTGGTGCCCAACGGGTCGCTGGGTCACCGCTACGGGGAGACCGGGGTGGGCAGCTGGAACCTTGACCTCGGAGAGGTCGACCCGCTCCTCTCCCTTCTCGAGACGGCGACCGAATCAGTCATCGTGCGCATGCCGCGTTTCGACACTCCTGACGGAGCGTCCACCGACCTACCCCGAGGGGTCCCCGTCCGCCGCGTGGACGGGCACCTCGTCACCACGGTCTTCGATCTGCTCATGGCGCAGTACGGCGTCGGCCGAGCGCACCGGGGAGAGCCGTTGCCCGGGCTGTGGCCGACCGGCGACAACGAGGGTTACGACGACGCAGAGTCGCCCTACACCCCGGCGTGGCAGGAGGCCATCACCGGTGTCCCGGCTGCCACCGCCGCCCGGATCGGTCGCGAGTTCGCCCAGAACGCCGAGGAGTCCAAGGGGCGTTCGATGATCGTCATGGGCGCGGGCACCAACCACTGGTTCCACTCCGACACGATCTATCGGGCGTTCCTCACCCTCACGAACCTCACCGGCTGCCAGGGCGTCAACGGTGGTGGCTGGGCCCACTACGTCGGTCAGGAGAAGGTCCGTCCGATCACCGGCTACACCCAGATCGCCAACGCTCTCGACTGGAACCGCCCGCCGCGCAACATGATCCAGACCGCGTACTGGTACCTGCACACCAACCAGTTCCGCTACGACCAGTTCGGTGCCGACACTCTTTCCGCCACGACCGGCAAGGGGCAGCTCGCAGGCAAGTCCACCGCTGACGTCCTGGCCCAGAGCGCCCGGATGGGCTGGATGCCGTCCTACCCCACCTTCGACCGCAACCCGCTCGACCTCAGCGACGACGCTGCGGCTGCGGGCACACCGATCGGCGAGTACGTCGTCGACCAGCTCAAGTCCGGCGATCTGGACTTCGCCGGAGAGGACCCGGACGCACCGAAGAACTATCCGAGGATCCTGTCGATCTGGCGAGCCAACCTGCTCGGCTCGTCCGGCAAGGGCAACGAGTACTTCCTCAAGCACCTGCTCGGCACCGACTCCTCCGTCCGAGCGACCGAGACACCCGAGGGGCAGCGACCAGTCGACGTGACCTGGCGCGACGAGGCACCCGAGGGCAAGCTCGACCTGCTGATGACGATCGACTTCCGCCAGACGAGCACGACGATCTTCTCCGACGTCGTCCTCCCCGCAGCGACCTGGTACGAGAAGCACGACCTCAACACCACCGACATGCATCCCTTCGTGCACTCCTTCAACCCCGCCATCGCACCGCCGTGGCAGACCCGCACCGACTGGGATGCCTGGCAGACGATCGCCGAGACCTTCAGCGAGCTCGCCGCCACCCACCTCGGTGTCCGCAAGGACGTGGTGGCGGTGCCGCTCACCCACGACACCCCGGATGCGATGGCCAACCCGCACGGCGTCGTCCGCGACTGGAAGAAGGGTGAGTGCGAGCCCATCCCCGGGGTCACCATGCCCAAGCTGGTCGAGGTCGAGAGGGACTACGGCGCCGTCGCCGAGAAGATGAACGCGCTCGGTCCGCTGGTGGACTCCCTCGGCGCCACCACCAAGGGAGTCACCTTCGAGCTGGGCGAGCAGGTCGAGTACCTCCGGGCCAAGAACGGTGCCGTACGCGGCGGCGTGGCCGACGGCCGACCGTCCCTGAAGAAGGACGTCAACGTCTGCGAGGCGATCCTCGCCTTGTCCGGGACCACCAACGGGCACCTGGCGACCCAGGGGTTCAAGACCCTTGAGAAGCGCACCGGCGTACAACTCGCCGACCTGGCCGAGGAGCACGAGGGCAAGCAGATCACCTTCGCCGACACCCAGGGGCCCCCTGTCCCCGTCATCACCTCACCGGAGTGGTCGGGCTCGGAGACGGGCGGGCGGCGATACTCCCCCTTCACCATCAACGTCGAGCGCAAGAAGCCTTGGCACACCCTGACCGGGCGGATGCACTTCTACCTGGACCACGACTGGATGACCGAGCTCGGCGAAGGCCTGCCTGTCTACCGACCCCCGTTGAACATGGCGGCGCTGTTCGCCGAGCCCGCCCTGGGCACCGTGTCCGACGGTTCGGCCGGACAGGTCGAGGGGCTGACCGTGCGCTACCTGACGCCGCACAACAAGTGGTCGATCCACTCGGAGTACCAGGACAACCTCTTCATGCTCTCGCTGTCACGCGGTGGCCAGAACATCTGGATGAGCGACCGGGACGCCGCCAAGGTCGGCATCAAGGACAACGACTGGATCGAGGCGGTCAACCGCAACGGCGTCGTCGTGGCCAGGGCGATCGTCTCCCACCGCATGCCCGAAGGAACGGTGTACATGTACCACGCACAGGACCGGCTGATCGACGTACCGCTCGCCGAGACGTCAGGCAAGCGCGGCGGCATCCACAACTCCCTGACGCGGCTGCTCGTGAAGCCGTCCCACCTGATCGGGGGCTATGCCCAGCTGACCTTCGCCTTCAACTATCTCGGCCCCACCGGTAACCAACGTGACGAGGTCACGATCATCCGCAAGCGCAGTCAGGACGTGACGTACTGATGAAGGTCATGGCACAGATGGCGATGGTCATGAACCTCGACAAGTGCATCGGGT
>JAKDKP010000260.1 GCA_030453285.1 Propionibacteriales bacterium | reverse complement strand
CCAGGACTGGGCCGTCGACGCCGGGAACCACGAACCGAAGCCCTCCAACACCTCCGCGACCGTCGGTTCCATGATCAGACGTCCATGATCAGGCGCGTGACGCGGCCTGGCAGCGCAGCGCGCGCACGGCGTCGTCGCATCGCTCGGTGACCGTGCGACGGACCGGATCGGTGAGCTCGTTGGTCTCCAACCAGGTGCCCACTGTGTCGACCAGGGCCTGATCGGCCACCTGGATAGGAAAGCCGAACGACATCAGAGCGCTCTGCAGCGGCAGTCCACGCTCGGCCCACACGCCCTCGGCGCGACTGATCGCCAGACAGGCGTCGAGGTACTTCTCCGCGTACGGTGCCAGCACCTCCTCCTGCCCGGCCTGCCAGAACTCGCCGCAGATCTGCCGATGCGTCTCGTTCGGCATGTCCGGGGCAGCCACCATCAATTCCCATGCCGCAGCCTTTGCCTCGGCGGTCGGTCGAGCAGCCCGGGCACCTGCGGCGGACTCGCGTCCGGCGCTGGTGTCGTCGCGGCTCAGCTCGGCGTCGATGTCACCGTCGGACTGTTGCCTCAAGCGGGCGAGCTGCGTGACCAGATGCCACCGCAGATCGGTGTCGATTTCCAGGTCCTCGGGGACCTCGTCGCCGGACAACCAGGCGCTGAGCAACTCCGCACCGGCTTCGGTGCTGATCGCGGTCGCCAGGGCGCGGGTCAGTGCCAACTGGTGGTCCGAGCCGGGAGCCGCATTGCGGACGTGGCGGGCCAGTCCCTGCTCCCAGGCGGCCAGGGTCTGCTGACGATCCGTGCCGGGGGAGGTGTAGAGCTCCGCGGCGAGCTGTGCCTGACGCAACTGGGCCGAGACCGCGGTCAGGTCGGACTCGACCGCCACGCCGCGCAGCACCAGATCGACATAGTCGCGGGCGGCCATCTCGGCGTCGCGACACATGTCCCAACTGGCTCCCCAGCACAGGGCACGGGCGAGTTCGTTGTCGAGCAGGTGGATGTTCTCCACCACGGTCTGCGCCGACGTCGGGTCCAACCTGATCTTGGTGTACGTCAGGTCGCCATCATTGAGCAGGACGAGGTCACCGCGTTCGGCGCCGATCAGCTCAGGGACGGCGGTGCGCGCACCGGTGATGTCGGTCTCGACCGAGTTGATCTTGGTCAGCGTGCCGTCGGTCAGGGCGTACACGCCGATGCCCATCCGGTGCGAGCGCAGGGTGGGGTGCGCGGCGATCGCAGACTGCACGACGTCGAACCGGGTGAACCGGCCCTGCTCGTCGAGGTCGAAGTCGGCGCGCATGGTGTTCACCCCGGCGACCTCGAGCCACTCGGCCGACCAGCCCGACAGGTCCCGGCCCGAGGTCTTCTCCAGGGCACCGAGAAGGTCGGTGAGCTGGGTGTTGCCGAAGGCGTGCTCGGCGAAGTAGGCCCGTACTCCGGCCAGGAACGCGTCCCGTCCGACGTAGGCGACGAGCTGGCGGAGAACCGAAGCGCCCTTGGCGTAGGTGATGCCGTCGAAGTTGGAGTCGACGGCTTCGAGGTCGACCATGTCCGCCGCGATCGGGTGGGTCGAGGGCAGTTGGTCCTGGCGGTACGCCCACGTCTTGCGGCTGTTGCAGAATTCGGCCCACGCGGTGTCGGGGTCCTCGTCGTTCTCGCTCTGGGCGAAGTGCGATGCCCATTCGGCAAAGGACTCGTTGAGCCACAGGTCGTCCCACCAGGTCATGGTGACCAGATCGCCGAACCACATGTGGGCCAGCTCGTGCAGGATCGTGTTGTCGCGACCACGCAGTGCGGCGTTGGTGACCCGGGAACGGAACAGGTATTCGTCGCGGAAGGTGATGCAGCCGATGTTCTCCATCGCGCCCATGTTGTATTCCGGTACGAAGATCTGGTCGTAGCTGCCGAACGGGTACGCGTAGCCGAATCGGTCCTCGAAGACGTCGAAGCCGGCCTTCGTGGTGGCCAGAATGCGGTCGACGTCCAGGTGCTCGACCAGCGACTGTCGACACAGCACCGACATCGGCAACGTACCGGCGGCACCGGCGTAGGTGTCGGTGACGGTGTGGTAGTCACCGGCGATCAGCGCGGTGATGTAGGTCGACATCCGCAGCGTGGGGGCGAAGTTCCAGCGAGCCGCGCCGTCCCCGGCCGGCGTGGGCTGCACGCCGGCGGAGTTGGACACCACGGTCCAGTGCTGGGGAGCGGTCACCGAGAAGGTGAACGTGGCCTTCAGGTCCGGCTGCTCGAAGCAGGCGAAGACGCGCCTGGCGTCCGGCACCTCGAACTGGGTGTAGAGGTACACCTTGTCGTCGACCGGATCGACGAACCGGTGCAGGCCGGTGCCCACCCGGGAGTAGCGGCAGATCGCGACGACGGTGAGCTCGTGATCACCGGCGGTGACGTCGAATGCGAGCCGGTGATCGGCGAACGCGGCCGGGTCGAGTGGCGCACCGTCGAGGGTGGCCTCGACCACACGGTCGGCGATCAAGTCGATGTGGGTGCTGCCGGCCTGGCGCGCGGTGAACCGTACGGTCGAGGTCGACAGGAACGTCTTCTCGGGCTCGGCCAGCGGGGCGCCCGCGGCGTCCCGGCCGCTCAGGTCGACATGGATCTGGTAGCTGTCGCAGGCCAGCAGGGCAGAGCGCTGCTGGGCTTCGGTACGACGAATGTTGGCTTCGAACATCTGGCGATCCTCTCACGGCTGTCTACGTACCCAGGGATGCGACGCCACGGTACCGGTCCGGGAGCCTGTGGAAGCGTCGCCGCAGGGACTGCCGGACCCCAGCCGAACGAGACCACCTGACGGGCTCCTACGATGAGGTGGTGATTGCCCCCATTGGGCGAGCGCGCGTTGCCCACCACAGTTTGTCCACGACTCACGGAGGACGCAGATGACGACCGACAACACCACCCCCACGCCCGAGGATCCGAGCCGCGAGGGTGGCGCAGGCATCAAGGGCCTGGCCGAGAACGCCACCGGTTTGGCCAAGGACGCCGCAGAGTCGGCCAAGCAGGGCGCCCAGGGCTTGGCGGCGAAGATGAAGGACGCCGCAGCCGGACTGCGCGGCGGTGACAAGGAACTCACCGAGGTGCACTTCTGGTTCGACACCCGCTGCCCGTGGGCGTGGATGACCTCGCGGTGGATGCTCGAGGTGGAGAAGGTGCGCCCGGTGCACACCACCTTCCACGTGATGAGCCTGGCGGTGCTGAACGAGGGCAAGGACATCGACGAGGACTACCGCGCGATGGTCGACTCGATGTGGGGTCCGGCTCGGGTGAACATTGCCGTCGAGCAGGAATTCGGGTCCGACAAGCTGCGCGAGTTCTACACCGCCCTGGGTACGCGCTACCACCTGCGCGACGAGCCGCGTGAGCGCGCCACCATCGAGGCCGCACTGACCGAATGCGGTCTGCCGACCAGCCTGGCCGACCGGGCCGAGACCGATGCACACGACGATCTACTGCGCAGCTCTCACCACCAGGGCATGGACCCGGTGGGTGACGAAGTGGGCACGCCGGTGATTCACGTCGAGGGCGTCGCCTTTTTCGGGCCGGTCATCTCTCCCGCCCCCAAGGATGAAGAGGCCGGTGTGCTGTTCGATGCCGTCCGTGCCCTGGCCGGCTACCCCGGCTTCTTCGAACTCAAGCGATCCCGTACGGTCGGACCGATCTTCGACTGACCGTCGTACGGCGAGGTGGGGCCGGGGCGCTGGCCGGCCCACCACCGCGCACTGGACAGGAACCTCAGGTGAGGGCAGCGGCTCGGCCGGCCGAGGCTTTCATGATCAACTGCCAGTTGTCCCCACGCGCGGCGTCACCGGTCCCGCCCGCCCGCTCGGCCACGGTGGTGCTGGCTCGACGAGTGGGCCGATCCCACTCTCCGGTCTGCTCGACCGGGATGTCCCACAGGTGCGTACAGATCGCCTGCAGCGCCTGACACTGCGCCCGTGAACCGGGTTCGAATTGCACGATGCCGTCGGGGGAGCGGGCGTTGTCCACATGGATGTGGTTGGCGTGCAGGTCATCGAACAGGTGGGTGAGCACGTACGCGAAGTGGGCGTGCAGGCTGGCCGCCAGGGACCAGTAGCGACGGGTGTGCCACGTCACCTGGCCGGACGGCAGTTTCGACCACAGGTCGTACCGGCCGGAGACGATCGGCTGCTTGCCGGCGGTCAGCCGGCTGATGTCGAGGGCACGGCCCTCGTTGTGGCGAGAGTCGCAGGTGCCGCCACCGTCGATCCACGTTCCGTAGGTCCACAGTTGATCATGGTCACCCAAGCCGGACTCCGTGCGCCACCAGCGTTGCCAGGCGATCACCTGTTCGAGGAAGGTGGCGTCGAGGGCAAAGCGCTGCTGTCGACCGTTCTCCTCGTACAGCAAGGGCTTGCCATCGATCTGGTCGGTACTGGTCAGCGCCGATCGCGGAACGCATCGGACCGGGCCGGGTGTCGATCCCCCTGCACGGCACCCGACGACGCCTGCGGTGACGCCCACGACGCCCAGCCGCAGCAGGGCACGGCGCTCGAGGGTCATGATCACCAGCCTACGGACCATCACCGAACCAGGCCGGGCACCGACCCCACCGGAAAATCGGCATCCTGAGCGGCACTGCCGACACAGGCGTCCGGCAGTGCGGCTGAGCGTGCCGATTTTCCAGCGGGG
>JAKDKP010000259.1 GCA_030453285.1 Propionibacteriales bacterium | reverse complement strand
AACTACGGCGGGCTGGCCCGCTACATGCCGATCACCTTCGCCACCTTCGCCGCCGGCTACCTGGCCATCATCGGGTTCCCGTTCTTCGCCGGCTACTACTCCAAGGACCACATCATCGAGGCAGCGTTCGAGCACAACCAGGTGGTCGGTGCGTTGGCCATGGTGGGTGCGGGAGTGACCGCGTTCTACATGACGCGTCTGGTGATGATGACCTTCCTGGGCAGGAAGCGGTGGGACGAAGGCGTACATCCGCACGAATCGCCTGCGGTGATGACGATTCCGCTGATCGTCCTCGGGCTGGCCTCGGTCGCTGGGGGTCTGCTGCTCAACGGCTGGATCTCCGGCTGGCTCGCACCGGCCGTCGGCGGTGGACACGGCGAAGGCAGTGCGCCCCAGGTGATCGCCACCTCGCCGGTCGCCTGGATCACGCTGGCCGTGGTCGCGGTCGGTGTCGTGATCGGCTTCCTCGCCTACCGACCCGGCAAGGATGTGCCCAAGCTTGCCCCGCAGACCCACAATCCGTTGGTCATTGCCGGACGCCATGACCTGTTCGGTGACGCCTTCAACGAGACCATGGTGGTCGCTCCGGGGCAGGTCGTGTCGCGCGCGGTGCTCGCCACCGACCGGTACGGCGTGGACGGTGCAGTGACCGGGTCCGCCCAGCTGGTGGGCGGGTTGTCGGTGCAGTTGCGCAAACTGCAGAACGGTTTTGTTCGCTCGTACGCGCTGATGATGGTGGTCGGAACCGCCCTCCTCGGAGCCGTACTCGTCCTCAGCCAGCTCGGCTGAAAGGGGAGGATGAGATGACGTTCCCCATGCTCACCGTGCTCGCGCTGCTGCCGATGGTCGGTGCCGTGCTGACCTTGGCCCTGCGTGGTCAGGCGGCCCGGATCGCCGGCCTGGTGTTCTCGGTGCTGACCCTGGCCCTCGCCATTGGTGTCGCCGTCCAGTTCAACCCCAACGGCGGCATGCAGTTCGTCGAGCAGGCGTCCTGGATCCCGGCCTTCGGTGCCTGGTACGCCCTCGGCATCGACGGCATCGGCCTCATCCTGGTGATGCTCACCGCGATCCTCACCCCGATCGTGCTGTGGGCCACCTGGGACGACGTCGACAAGGGCACCTCCCGCTTCGGCTCCCGGGGATTCGTCGGCCTCGTGCTGGCGATGGAGAGCCTCTCGCTGTTCGTGTTCACCGCAACCGATGTGCTGCTGTTCTACATCTTCTTCGAGGCCACGCTGATCCCGATGTACTTCCTGATCGGCGGCTTCGGTGGGATCAAGGCCAAGGCGGCAGCGGTGAAGTTCCTGCTGTTCTCGCTGTTCGGCGGCCTGGTCATGCTGGCGTCGATCATCGGGTTGTACGGCGCCAGCGCGGCCGTCGGCAAGCCGTCGTACCTGCTCAATGACCTGATCAAGCTGGACCTGGGCGGCGTGCAGGGCCAGTGGCTCTTCCTCGGATTCATGATCGCCTTTGCGGTGAAGGCACCGATGGTGCCGTTCCACACCTGGCTGCCCGACGCGGCCGAGGAGTCCACCTCGGGTGGCGCGGCCCTGCTGGTCGGCATCCTCGACAAGATCGGCACCTTCGGCATGATCAGGTTCTGTCTGGGGCTGTTCCCCGAGGCCAGCACCTGGGCCACTCCGGTGGTGTTGGTGCTGGCCGTGATCAGCATCCTGTACGGGGCGATGGCCGCGATCGGCAGCAAGGACCTCTATCGCCTGATTGCCTACACCTCGATCAGCCACTTCGGCTTCATCGTGCTGGGCATCTTCGCCTTCACCAGCCAGTCGATGGCCGGCGCCACGCTGTACATGCTCAACCACGGGTTCTCCACCGCGGCCCTGTTCCTGGTCATCGGCTATCTGGTGAAGCGTCGCGGGTCGCGTCAGATGGACGACTTCGGTGGGGTGCAGAAGGTCGCCCCGTGGTTGGCCGGATTCACCCTGTTTGCCGGCCTCAGCTCGCTGGCCCTGCCCGGGCTGTCCAGCTTCGTCAGCGAATTCATGGTCATCTCCGGCACCTTCTCCCGGCATGTCGTGTTCGGTGCGCTGGCCAGCCTCGGAGTCGTGCTGGCCGCCTTGTACATCTTGATCATGTACCAGCGCACGATGACCGGACCGGTGACCGCACAGGTCGCCGACCTGCCCGATCTCGGCGCGCGGGAGAAGTCCGCCCTCGTTCCGCTGGTGCTGCTGATCCTCGCCGTCGGGTTCTTCCCCAAGCCCGTGCTGGACGTGATCAACCCAGCGGTCACCACAGTCATGCAACAGGTCGGGGTCTCTGATCCCGAACCCCTGATCGGTCAGGAGCAACCACGATGATCGGCCTCTCGGTTCCCCCAACGGTGCTGGAGATCCAGACCCCGCAGCTGGACTATGCCCTGCTGTCCCCGGTCATCGTGATCTTCGCCGTCGCCTGTCTTGGTGTCCTGGTCGAGGCCGTCCTGCCCCGGGCGGCGCGGCTGGGTGCGCAGGCGGCTTTCGCCTTCGCCGGGATCGTCATCGCCTTCATCCTCACCATGCAGAACTGGTCGGCCAATCCCGCCAAGCCGGTCGACGCGGTCGGCTCGGTGTCGGTGGACGGTCCCACCCTGTTCCTGTGGGGCAGCCTGCTCGTGCTGACCGCCCTGTCGCTGCTGCTGTTCACCGAGCGCACCATCGACAACGGACCCTTCGCGCCACAGATTGCCGCCCTGCCCGGCACCGAGGCCGAGCAGGAGGCCATCGACGCCGGTGTCGAACACACCGAGGTGTTTCCGCTGGCGATGTTTGCGCTGACCGGGATGATGCTGTTCCCCGCCTCGAACGACCTGATCACGATGTTCGTGGCGCTGGAGGTGCTCTCCCTGCCGCTGTACCTGCTCTGCGGGATGGCTCGCCGCCGTCGCCTGCTGTCGCAGGAGTCCTCGCTGAAGTACTTCCTGCTCGGTGCGATGTCCTCGGGGTTCTTCCTGTTCGGTGCGGCCCTGCTGTACGGCTACTCCGGTTCGTTCACCCTCGGCGAGATCTCCGATGCGATCAGCGCCGGCACCAAGAACCCGGGGCTGCTGCTGGCCGGGCTCGGCCTGCTGGGTGTCGGTCTGTTGTTCAAGGTGGGCGCCGCCCCGTTCCAGTCGTGGACCCCGGACGTCTACACCGGCGCCCCGACGCCGATCACCGCCTTCATGGCGGCCTGCACCAAGATTGCCGCGGTCGGTGCCCTGCTGCGCGTCTTCTACGTCGCGCTGGGTGCGAGCCGCTGGGAATGGCAGCCGATGATGGCCGTGGTTGCGGTGTTGACCATGGTGATCGGTGCCGTACTGGCGATCACGCAGACCGACGTGAAGCGGATGCTGGCCTACTCATCGATCGTGCATGCCGGGTTCATCCTGACCGCCTTCGTTGCCGCCCACCAGCCGCTCAGCGGGGCGACCGAAGGGTCGATGACGAGCCTGCAGGCGGTGCTGTTCTACCTCACCGCGTACGGATTCTCCACCGTTGGTGCCTTCGCCGTGCTGACCATGCTGCGTGACCGTGGCGTCGAGGTGAACACGCTGGCCGGCTGGGCCGGTGCGGGCAAGAAGTCTCCGCTGTTGGCCGCCGTCTTCTCGTTCTTCCTGCTCAGCTTCGCCGGTATCCCGCTGACCAGCGGGTTCATCGGCAAGTGGGCTGTCTTCGCCGCCGCCTGGGGTGGTGGCTACGCGTGGCTGGTCGTCGTTGCGGTTCTGGTCAGCCTGGTCACCGCCTACTTCTACGTACGGGTGATCGTGTCGATGTACTTCGGTGACGAGGCCGAAGGCCCCGAGATCGTCGAGGCCGGCGCCCCGACCAAGATCGCCATCGGAGTCGGCGCGCTGGTCACCCTGGTGCTCGGCGTCTATCCGACCTGGCTGCTCGAACTGGCGGCGAAGGCCGGAGAGTTCGTACGCTGAGGTCACTGTGAGCCCATCCGAACCCGATCCCGAACCGGACACGACCGACGCCACCGGCGCCTCCTCGCTCGGCGAGCAGGCCGTGGGTGAGACCGTACGGGCGCGTCTGGCCGAGATCGAGGAGCGGCTCTTCGCCTCGGTGGAGGCGAGCACGCCGATGATCACCGACGCCGCGCGGTGGATCATGCGTGCCGGTGGCAAGCGATTCCGGCCGATGCTGGTGGTGCTGGCCGCCGAGTTCGGTCCGCACCCTGACAGTGACGATGTGGTCGCCGCCGCCCTGGTGGTCGAGCTGACCCACGTCGCCAGCCTGTACCACGACGACGTGATGGACGATGCCGACCGCCGCCGGGGAGCACTGACCGCTCATCAGAAGTGGCAGAACTCGATCGCCATCCTGGTCGGCGACTTCCTGTTTGCCCGGGCCTCCGACATCGTGGCCGGGCTGGGACCGGAGTCGGTCCGGATCCAGGCGCAGACCTTTGCCCGGCTGGTCCAGGGACAGATCGCCGAGACCGTCGGACCAGCGGACGGGGTTGATCCCCTGGACCACCACCTGCAGGTCGTGGCCGACAAGACCGCCTCCCTGATTGCTTCTTCGGCCCTGCTGGGGGCCAAGGTGGCCGGCGCCGAACCGCGCGTACAGGAGGTGCTGGCCGAGTTCGCCGACCGGATCGGCATGGTCTTCCAGCTCAGCGACGACATCATCGACATCACCTCCGACAGCACCGGGAAGACGCCCGGCACCG
>JAKDKP010000258.1 GCA_030453285.1 Propionibacteriales bacterium | reverse complement strand
GGGCCGGCCACCATGTGTTCGGGCTTGCCCAGGTTCAGCATGATCGACAACGGATACGCCTTGCCACCCTTGGTGAGGTGTCCGCCCTCGACGGTCCACCCACCATCGGCCAGCGCCTGCTGGGCCGCGGCGGCGTCTTGCTTGGGGGCCTGCTCGTGGCCGGGCAGCAGCCAGCCGGCGTACAACTGCGGGTCCAACCCGGTGATCGACGGCAGGGGATAGCCGCTGCCGATCGCCTTCTGGACGGCCTCGAAGTCGATGGCGGCCCGCAGTGCGAGTCGGACCTGTTTGTCGTTGGTCGGTTCCTTCGTGCAGCCGAACTGGATGCCGGTGTTCGAACCATCGGGCCAGAACGCGTACTTGTTCTCCGGCGCCTGGCCCAGGAAGGTGGTGAGCACGCCCTGCCCGCCGCCGTCGGCCCAGTCGGTCCGGCCCTGGGTGATCTGGGACTGCACATTGCCGACGGTGCCTTGCGGGACGATCACCACACGGGTGACGCCGGCGGACTTCCCACCCCAGTAGTCCTCGCGGATGTCGATCTCGATCCGTCCGGCCTGGAAGCTCTTCAGCTTGCCCGGGCCGGTGCCGACGGGCTGCTTGTCCTGGTACTTCTCCCGGTCCGGCACGTCGGCGTAGATGTGCGCGGGATAGATCGGGTAGTACGCCGACATGTTGGTGTCCTGCTGGAAGGACGGGCTGGCGTAGCGAACCACCACGGTGTGGTCGTCGGTCTTCTGCACCGGCTCGGAGATGAATCCGTCGCTGGCCGGTTCGCCGTAGACGAAGCCGTACGTGAACACCACATCGTCGGCGGTGAACGGCTTCCCATCGTTCCAGGTGACGCCTTGGCGCAGGGTGTATGTGGCGGTCAGGCCGTCGGGGGTGTACTCGACCGACTCGGCCAGGTTGGGGATCAACTTGCCGCCGTCAACCTGCCCGATCCGGAACAGGGTCTCGTAGAACAGTCCGGTGCCGGGTGCGGAGTCACCACCGCCGAAGACATTGAAGTTCTCCGGGAACTGATTGGCGTTCGTGGCATCCCCGGTGACGGTGGCACCAATGGTGAGGATGCCGTTGGTCTGTGAGCCTCCCGCTCCGCTTCCGGTGCCGGACGGCTTGCCGGTCACCTCGCTGCAGGCGGTCAGCCCGGTGGCACCGATCATCGATGCCAGGGCGGCCGCGGTGAGAAATCCTCGACGGTTGACGGTCATGCTGATGTCTCCTTTGACGGGTGAGGGTCCCCCGACCCCCTGCTGGGTTGGGATGACTTCGGCTGCTGGGACCGTCCGGTGACCAGCGTGTCCTGGCCGACCAGCCAGCAGGCCGCCTGCCGATCGCCGAAGGTGATCAACTCGGGACTGGCGTCCGCGCACTTCTCCATCGCCTTGGGGCAACGGTCGACGAAGCGGCAGCCGCGGTGCTCCACGGTGTTGTCGACCGGGTTCGCGTTGGTGATGTCGAGCTGCACCGAACGCCCAGATCCCTTGTACCGTGCGGGATCCGGAGCGGCGGACAACAGCAGCTCGGTGTACGGATGGCGCGGGTCGGAGACCACCTGTTCGGTCGGGCCGGACTCGACGATCACGCCGCCGTACATCACGTTGATCCGGTCGGACAGATAGCGTGCGCTGGCGATGTCGTGGGTGATGTAGAGCACCGCAATGCCACGTTCGCGCCGCAGATCGTCCAGCAGATTGAGCACGCTGAGCCGGATCGAGGCGTCCAACATCGACGTCGGCTCATCGGCCAGGATCACTCGCGGCTCCATCGACAGCGAACGGGCAATGGCGATTCGTTGGCGCTGCCCACCAGACATGTCCGTGGGGTAGCGGTCGATGTAGCTCTCCGCCGGGGTCAGGTGCACTCGTTCGAGCAGGTCCAGCACGGTTGCCCGTACGGCCCGAGCGCCGGCGGCGACCTGGTGGATGCGGATCGCCCGGCCGAGGATGTAACTGATCTTCTTCAGCGCGTTGAGTGAGGCGAATGGGTCCTGGAAGATCAACTGCACATCGTTGTAGTACGCCCGCTCGCGCCGCCGCGACACCCGCTGCAGCGGCTGACCTTGATAGCGAACCTCACCCGAGGTGGCCTTGTAGATCAGCGAGAACACCCGTGCCATCGTGGTCTTGCCCGAGCCGCTCTCGCCCACCAGCGCGACGATCTCACCCGGGTGCAGCGCCAGCGATACGCCATCCAGGGCCCGGATCGTTCTGCCACCGGCAGCGGGGATGTGGACCTTGACGTCCACCGCTTCGAGGATGGGCTCAGGCTTGGTCATGGCTGGTCGCCTCCTCGATCTCGAGTGCTTCGAGTGACAGGTTGTCGTCGGCGTCCCACGCCCCGGCCGGATTCTCCGGGGTGACAAGATGGCAGGCCGCCGCCCCACCGGGAATCTCCAGCAGAGGTGGAATCGTGGACTCGCAGACGTCGATGCGTTTGGTGCATCGTGGGGCGAAGGCACACCCGGGTGGCAGCTGGGTCAGGTCCGGAGGCGAGCCGGGAATGCCGTTCAGCCTGCGCACGGGTTCGGTCAGCGGCGGGAAGGCGCGTCGCAGACCCTGGGTGTACGGGTGTCGCGGCGCGGCGTACAACTGTTCGGGGGTGCCGACCTCGACGATCTTGCCGCCGTACATGATCGCGATCCGGTCGGAGATCTCCAGCAGCAGCGACAGATCGTGGGTGACGAAGGCGACCGCGAAGCCGAGCTCGGCCTGCAGGGCCATCAGTTGCCCGAGGATCTGTCGCTGCATCACCACGTCGACTGCAGTGGTCGGCTCGTCCATCAGGACCAGTTGCGGACGGCAGGCCAGGGACAACGCGATCAGCGCTCGTTGCTGCATGCCGCCGGAGAGCTGGTGCGGATAGGCGCTCAGCCGATGCTCGGGGATGCCGACCATGCGCAACAGTTCGGCGGTCTGACCGGTGGCCTCGGCCTTGCTGGCCTGCGGGTCGTGGGCACGAATGGCGTCGACGAACTGGGCCCCCAGTCGCATCACCGGGTTGAGGCATGCCATCGCCGACTGCATCACGATGGAGATCTCGACCCAGCGGTACGGGGAGAGTTCGGCTTCGCTCAGCCTCACCAGGTCAACCGGCTCGCGGCCCCGACCGTGGAAGAGCACCTGGCCGGCGCTGGTCACCGCCGGTGGGCGCTGCAGACGCCCCAGGGCCGCCAGCAGGGTCGACTTGCCCGAGGCCGATTCGCCGGCGATGCCGACGATTTCGCCGCGGTGCAGGGTGAGGTCGATGTCATCGCAGGCCCGTACGGGACCGGCTTCGGTGACGTAGTCGACGCAGAGGTGCCGAGCCTCGAGCAGAGGATCACCGATCTGGCCGGTGGACGGAGCGGCCTTTGGACCGGTGCCCGGGTCGATGGTGGTGGATGCTCGGTTCATGCGGGCACTGCTCCCCACTGCGCTTCGGTGCGCTTGGACTTCACGAAGGCGCGCATCAACCGCATCCGCTTGCTGGACAGGGTTGGGTTGGTCACCTCGTCCAGGCCAAAGTTGATCATCGTGGTGGCCAGGCCGACCAGGGCCAGGCAGAGGCCCGGTGGAACGAACCACCACCACTGGCCGTTGAACAAGGCGTTCTGGGCGCTGGCGTAGTTGATCATCAGTCCCCAGCTCGGGTCACGAGCGTCGCCGATGCCGATGAAGGCGATGGCGGCCTGCTGGCCGATGCCGGCGGCGATCAGCCGCAGGAACATCGGCGAGATGATGCCCATCAGGTGCGGGAGGACCTCGAGCATGATCACCCGCCACCGGGACTCGCCGATGGTGCGCAGGGCGGTCGCGAAGTCCCGTCCGCGCAAGGACATCGCCTGCGCGCGGATCGCACGGGCGCCGCCGGGCCATTCGAAGATGCCGATGATGATCGACACCACGAGCCAGTTCGCATTGCCCAGGAAGCCGGCAATGATGAACAGCACGGCAAAGCTGGGCACGTTCTGCACCACCAGGGTGAGTGCGTTGAGCATCCGGTCGACGATGCCGCCGAGGAAGCCGGAGGTGACGCCGATGATCACCGTCAGTGCGGTGCCGATGATCGCCGACATCAGCCCGACCAGCATGGAGTTGCGGGTGCCGTACAGCAGCCAGCTCAGCACGTCCTGGCCCGAGCTCGTGGTGCCCAGCAGATGCTCGGCGTTCGGCGCCACACCAAGGCTGTCGACGTCGAAGCGGTAGGGGGTCCAGCCCAGCACATTGTCGGTCAGCGGTTGTCCGATGATCGCCACCAGGGCGAACACCAACATGATGGCCAGGCCGATCTGCACCTTGCCGACTCCGAGGAATCTCTTCAGCATGTCACTGTTCCGCCGTCCGGGGGTCGAGGAAGACGTACACCGAGTCGGCGATGAAGTTGAACACCAGGCCGAACATGATCATCATCAGCATGATCGCCTGCATGACCGGATAGTCGCGGGAGGCCTGCGCGGCCTGCAACAGGCTGCCGACACCGGGATAGATGAACACCGTCTCGGCCAGAATGACCGCGGTCAATGAGCCGCCAACGGACTGGGCCAGGCCGGTGAAGTTGGGCAGCAGCGCGTTGCGGGCGGCGTAGCGGTTGCGGACGTGTGATCCCTTGAGGCCCTTGGCCCTGGCCAACTGGACGTAGTCCTCGTTGACGGTCGTGATCATCATGTTGCGCATCGTGAACATCCAGTGCGCGAAGCTGACGAG
>JAKDKP010000257.1 GCA_030453285.1 Propionibacteriales bacterium | reverse complement strand
CCAGCACCGGCTCGACGTCGTCCGGACCGGCCGCGGCCAAGAAGCCGTCCGATGCGGTCAAGGGATATCTCGACGCGCTGGCCGCCGGTGACGCCGCGACCGCCCTTTCGTACGCCGAGTCCTCCCCCGCCGACACCACCATGTTGACCAACGAGGCACTGGCCGCCAGTAACAAACTGGGGGCCATCGCCGAGATCAACGTGCCCGAGGTGACGGACGAATACGCCTACCAGGTGGCCGCCAGCTACAAGATGGGCACCCGTACGGTCAACAAGGAGATCAACGTCACCAAGGTCGGCGAGGACTGGAAGTTGACCGATGTGGCCGGCACGCTGACCCTGGACCTCGGCGATGACCTGCCCATCACGGTCAACGGCGTCAAGGTCGAGGCCAAGAAGATCATTGTCTTCCCCGGCACCTACGTCTTCGACACCGGCAACAAGTACGTCGGCTTCGACGACAAGGGAACGGTGTCCGTCGATGCCCCCGGGGCGTACGAGTCCGGCCCGTACCAGGCCACGCTGAACAAGACCGGGAAACAGGCTGCGATCAAGGCGGCCCAGGACTCCTTGAACGCCTGCCTGAAGCAGCAGGTGTTGGCGCCCAAGGGGTGCATGTTCAAGGCCTACGAGACAAATGGCGTCAAGGTGGACACCAAGACCATTCGATGGTCCTCCACCGAGAAGAACCCGTGGGCTCGGGTGGAGCCCAGCTACGAAGGCTTGAGCCAGATCTCCCTGTATCCCAATGGCAGTGCCAAGCTGCAGGCCCAGGGCACCCAGCGCGGCGCCAAGGGCTCGGTCGAGACCATGGTCCGTATTGGCACCGCAACGGTCGACCTGTCCGGTGACAAGCCGGTGGTGACCTGGAGCAACTGAAGCCTCCAAGGTTGGATCGGTCACGCCCGGTAGGCTCCGGGCGTGACCGATTCTCTTTCTCCCGCTCCGTCCGCCGACACCGCCGTCCGCCCTCAGGACGATCTGTTCCGCCACATCAACGGCGCCTGGCTGGACACGGCCGAGATCCCGGCCGACAAACCCAGCGCGGGCGCGTTCGAGGAGTTGCGCGACGGTGCGGAGGAGGCCGTCCGGGACATCATCACCGGGCTGACCGACACCCGGCCGGGCACCGATCAGGCCAAGATCGCCGATCTGTACGCCTCCTTCACCGACGTGGACCGGGTCGAAGAGCTGGGCGCAGACCCTGTGCAGCCTCTGCTGGCGCGAGTCGATGCCGCCACCGCGGTGGCCGAGTTGATCAAGCTCTCCGGCGCGCTCACCCGGTCCGGGGTGGCCGGGTTGATCGGTTTCGACGCCGAATCCGATCCCGGTGATCCGCAACGTCAGGTGATGTTCGTCCTGCAGGCCGGGCTCGGGCTGCCCGACGAGGAGTTTTATCGCAAGGACTCGTACGCCGAAATCCGTACGAAGTACCTCGCCCACATCAGCCGCTCCTTCGAACTGGCCGGTGTACCCGAAGCCGACGCAGAGGCCGCCAGGGTGCTTGAGCTCGAGACCGACATCGCCGCGCGCCACTGGGACAAGGTGCGCACCCGCGACATGCGTCAGATGTACAACCTGATGACCTTCGACGAGTTGGTCGAGTCCTCCCCCGGGCTGCCGTGGCAGGCCTTCATCGATGGCGCGGAGCTGGACCGAGCTGCCTTCGCCGAGGTCGTCAATGCCCAGCCCTCCTTCTTCACCGAGGTGGCCACCCTCCTCACCGATGAGCGGTTGCCGGCCTGGCAGGCGTGGCTGCGCTGGCGGATCATCTCCTCACTCTCGCCGTACCTCTCCGCCGGTTTCGTCGACGAACGCTTTGCCTTCTACGGCACCACCCTGAACGGCACACCGACACTGAAGGAGCGGTGGAAGCGCGGAGTTGATCTTGTCGAGGGGGCGCTCGGCGAGGCCGTCGGCCAGGTGTACGTCGAGCGCCACTTCTCCCCCACTGCCAAGGAGCGGATGGACGAGCTGGTCGCCAATCTGGTCACCGCGTACGCAGAATCCATTGCGGCCCTGGACTGGATGACCGCCGAGACCAAGGCGAAGGCGCTGGACAAGCTCAACAAGTTCACACCCAAGATCGGCTTCCCGGTGACATGGCGCGACTACACCGCACTTGAGGTCACCGCCGATGACCTGGTGGGCAATGTGATGCGCTCCACCGCCTTCGAACTGGACTGGCGGATGGCCAAGCTCGGCCGTCCCACCGATCCCGACGAGTGGATGATGACCCCGCAAACGGTGAACGCCTACTATCACCCGCTGCGCAACGAGATCGTCTTCCCCGCCGCGATCCTGCAGCCGCCGTTCTTCGGCGAAGACGCCGACGATGCCGCCAACTACGGCGGCATTGGCGCGGTGATCGGCCACGAGATCGGACACGGCTTCGATGATCAAGGATCCACCTGCGACGGTGATGGCCGACTGGTGGACTGGTGGACCCCCACCGATCGGGCGGCCTTCGAGAAGCTGACCGCCGAGTTGATCACCCAGTACGGTGCCCTCGAACCGCGACAGACGCCTGGCCACACAGTGAACGGCGAGCTCACGATCGGCGAGAACATCGGTGACCTGGGTGGCCTCGGCATCGCCCTGAAGGCGTACGCGATCTCTCGTCGCGCGGAAGGACAGGCCGAACTGAGCCGCGAGGAGTTGATCAAGGTCTTCACCAGTTGGGCCGCGGTCTGGCGCTACAAGGGCCGCGACGAGTCAGTGCTGCGCCGCCTGGCGATCGATCCGCACTCGCCGGCAGAGTTCCGCTGCAACCAGATCGTGCGCAACCTTGATCAGTTCCACGAGGCGTTCGAGGTCACCGAGAACGACGGCATGTGGCTCGATGCGAGCGAGCGCGTCAAGATCTGGTGAGCACCGGAGCAGCGAGGACCGTGTCCGGTTCTCCGGTCCCGGCGACCTTGCTGCCCTCCCACCCCGACCGGCACGTTCGTACCGATTCAGCAATGGACAGCTGTCGCGCCTCGCACGGAGAGAAGGATTCGGTACGTACGTGCCGATTTTCTTGTCAGAAGCCGCATCGTTGGACAGAATGGAGACGTATCGGCACGAACGTGCCGAATCGGAGGTGTGGCCATGCTCTCGGATGAGCTTCGTGAGCGTCGTCGTGCGCTGCGACTGACCCAGGGCGATCTGGCCGATCTCGCCGGGGTCTCGGAGCGCTTCGTACGGAGCCTCGAGACAGGCAAGACCACCGTCCAGTTGGACAAGGTCCTGGCGGTGCTGGACGCGCTGGGCCTCACCCTGCACGCGACAGTCCGCGAGCCGAGATGACCGTTCCCGATCCGAAGTCGATCCACCGGGCGATCGTCCACAAGCAGGGCACCCCGGCAGCTCTGCTCGCCCGCGATGAGACCGGGACGACGTTCAGCTACCTGCCCGGGTACGACGGCCCGGAGGTGGCGCACACTCTCCCCCGAGACAATCCACCGGTGCGGACGGTGGGCGGTGCGCTGCCCCCCTTCTTCTCCGGCTTGCTCCCCGAGGGGCGACGACTCACCGCACTCCGCACAATGGTCAAGACCAGCGCCGACGACGAGCTGTCCCTGTTGCTCGCCGTCGGCGGTGACACCATCGGCGACGTGACGGTCCTCCCTGAGGGTGCGGAACCGGCCCCGGCCCTTCCCCTCCTGTCCGACGGCGACTTCTCCTTCGCCGAGTTGCGCAGCGAGGCCGGTGTGGTGGATCGGCTGGCCCTGCCCGGCATCCAGGAGAAGGCGTCGGGGGCGATGATCTCATTGCCGGTACGGCTGTCCGGTCGGGCCGCGATCGTGAAACTCGACCCGCCGGAGTACCCGGATGTCACCACCAACGAGCACTACTTCCTCGGCCTCGCCCAGCGTCTGCGCATTCCGGTGGCGAAGGCCGAGCTGATCCATGATCGAGAGGGGCGTCCGGGTCTCGTCGTCGAACGGTTCGACCGGGTCGGCAGCGCGGACGAGCCCCAATCCCTGGCCGTCGAGGATGCCTGCCAACTGGCGGGTCGCTATCCCGCCGACAAGTACGCCCTGTCGGTGGAGTCGGTGATCGAAACCCTCGCCGAGACCTGTCCGGCGTCCCTGGTGGCTGCCCGGGCCAGCTTCCAGCAGTTCACGCTGGCCTGGCTGACGGGCAACGGAGACCTGCACGCCAAGAACATCTCGGTCCTGCAAGGGGCCGATGGGGAGTGGCGGGTGGCACCGGTGTACGACATTCCGTCCACACTCCCGTACGGGGATCTCACCAACGCCCTGCCGATGAATGGCCACACCGAGAACCTGACACGTCACACCTTCGCCTCCCTGGCCGAGCGCGTCCGACTCCCTGCCCGCGCCGCCGACCGTGCAGTCGACGAGGTGCTCGAGGTGACGGCTCCCCTCCTCGATGACCTGCGGGCGGGGGCGCTGCCCCTCACCCGGGAACAGATCGGCACACTGGTACGCCGGCTGGCCCGTCGCCGCAACGATCTGGAGCGGTAGCGCCGCCGGCGCCGGGTCAGGCGGTGCGATCGACCACCGAGGTGCACAGTTCGGCCAAGGCGGCGCGGGCCGGGATGTCGGGCAGTTCGTCCAGCAGCGTACGAGCCTCGTCGGCCCGGCGGGACACCTCGGCGCGGGCCTGCTCGACGGCCGGGTGGCCACGCAGCAGGGCGACCGCGTCGGCACGGGCTTCATCGGAGTCGACCGCGGCCGCCATCAGCTCCAGGAGCC
>JAKDKP010000256.1 GCA_030453285.1 Propionibacteriales bacterium | reverse complement strand
CATGCAAGTACGCGGCGTAGCGTCACGAGCAACCCGATGGTCAAGGAGAAGATCGTGCCCCTGCCCGACATCGCCGACCGGCAGACCTGGCTTGATGAGCGTCGCCGCCTGTTGATCAAGGAGAAGGAACTCACCCGCCTGCAGGATGAGTGCGCCGCGGCCCGGCGCGAGCTGCCGATGGTGCGGCTCACCGAGGACTACCGCTTCACCGGTCTCGACGGTGCCGTCAGCCTGCTCGATCTGTTCGGAAACCATGATCAACTGATCGTCCAGCACTTCATGTTCGATCCGTCCTGGGAGGATGGCTGCCCCAGTTGCACCGCGATGGCGCAGGCCGGAGCAACACCGCAGATCCGGCACCAGCTGGACCGACGCGGGACCGCGTTTGCCGCAGTGTCCAGAGCGCCTCTCCGCCAACTGGCCGCCGTACGGGAACGTCGCGGCTGGACCTTCGACTGGTATTCGTCCTTCGACAGCACCTTCAATCTCGACTTTGACGTCACCCTCGATCCTGCAGCCGCACCGGCCAGGTTCAACTTCAGCGACGCCGCCGAACTCGCTGACACAGACCTGGCCCGGTTGCTGACCTACACCGGCGAGCAACCGGGTATCAGCTGCTTCCTGCGGAACGGAGACGAGGTCTTCCACACCTATTCGACCTACGCGCGCGGCGGCGAGGTGATGATGCCGGCCTATCGCCTGCTGGATCTCACCGCGTACGGACGTCAGGAGCCGTGGGAGCAGCCAACCGGTCGGCCCCCGGAGCTGTTCCGATCCGACCGCGGGGTGCTCACCGAGCAGAAGTTCCCCCCAGCCTGAGCACGGCGCGCTCAGGACAGGGGAAGATCTGGCCGCCAATTCCCGGTCAGATCTTCCCCTGACCTTGGCGATTCCCCGCCACGAGTTGCCGTGCCGTCCGTCCGGCACCGACCACGGTGGCCGACGCGAAGCCGGTCCAGCCCCCGTACCCGAGGAAGGACAGCCGAGGATCCGCCTGCGCGGTCAGCCCACGGAGGGACACCGTACGGTCACCTCCGACGAGTCCGGTCCCCTGCAGGTGGCGCAGCTCGGGACGGAACCCGGTGCACCAGATCACCACGTCCGCTGTCCAGCGCGCTCCTTGATCCCACACCAGCTCACTGCCGTCGAACCGTTCGAATGGCCGGTGCGCGACCATCACGCCCATCTCACGGGCGGCCCGCACCGGGTCGGTCATCACGATGTCGCCGAGCTCGGAGACTCCGGTCGCTCCCGCATCGGCCGCGGTTCCGGTCATAGACGAAGTGGCGACGCTCAGGGCTCCCCGTCCATCGCCTGCCTGCTGGCGGTGTCGTGCGGTGGCGAGTTGGAAGAGCACCCGCCCATCCACCTCGTCGGCCATGAACCGCGGTCGGCGGCGGGTGACCCAGCGCGTCTGGGCCACTGCGGACACCTCGGCCAGAATCTGCGCTGCTGAGTTGCCACCACCCACCACGACGACGCGCTGGTCGACGAATTCCTCCGGTCCGGCATAGCTCACGGTGTGCCGCTGGCGTCCGGGGAAGGTTGCCAGCCCGGCCCAGCTCGGTACCCACGGCCTGGTCCACGAACCGGTCGCGTTCACCACGCGTCGGGCGCGGATCTGCCCGGCGGACGTCTCCAGCACGAGTTCGGGCTCGTCGGTCCGTACACGCTTGACCTGTACGGGACGGCGTACGGCCAATTCGTGGTGATGCTCGTACGTGGTCAGGTAGTCGACGACGTGCGCGGCATCGGGGTTGCCCGCCCCCTGCCAGGCAGGCATCGGCAGTCCGGGCAGGCTGGAGTACTCAGCCGGGGAGAACAGTTGCATCGACGACCACAGGTGCCGCCAGGCCCCACCGGGTTGTTCGGCGGCGTCGAGGATGACGAAGTCGGAGCCCGGCTGCCGGCCGGACCGGCGCAGGTGATGGCCGATCGCCAGACCCGCCTGGCCGCCACCGATCACCACCACCTCGTACGTCTCAGTCACGCCGCCCATCGTGTCACGGGCGACGCAGTCGGCTGCCCACCCCCTCAGAGGTCTCCTCTCGGCTCACTTGAGGCCGGTGGCGGCGATACCGGTGACGATCTTGCGCTGCAGGAACAAGAAGATGATGATCACCGGCAGCATCGACACCACCGACATGGCGAGGATGTAGTTGAACGGCACGATCAGCTCGCTGTTGAACTGCGCCAGCGCCACCGGCAGCGTGTACATCTCCGACGACTGGCTGATCACCAATGGCCACAGGAAGTCGTTCCAGCGCCACACCACCGAGAAGATGGTGACCACCGCGATCGGCGCCCCGCACAGGGGGACGATGATCCGGGCGAAGATGCCGAACTCCGAGGCGCCGTCCACCCGGGCGGCCTCGATCAACTCGTCGGGCAGCCCGAGCATGTACTGCCGCAGCAGGAACACACCGGTCGGGGTCGCCGCCGGCGGGATGATCAACCCGAGATAGGTGTCCACCAGATCGAAGCGGGCCATCATCTGATAGACCGGAATCAAGATCACCTGCAGCGGGATCATGATCGTCGCGAGCACCAACAGGAACAGGAAGTTGCGGCCTCGGAAGTTGTACTTGGCCAGTCCGTAGGCGCACATGGTGTTGATCACCACCGTCAACAGGGTCGCCCCGACGGTCACGATCACCGAGTTCTTCAGGTAGGTGGCGAAGGGAAACCGTTCCATCGCCCCGGTGTAGTTGTCCAGGTTCAGTTGCTGCGGGAAAGGTTGCGGGGGTCGCGACGCGAGCTCTGCCTCGGTCTTGAAACTCGACAACAGGGTCCACACCAGCGGCCCGAGGATCAGCAGGGTGATCACGATCAGGATCACGTACCGGATCACCTCGTACGGGCCGACGCGGCGCGCCGACACCGACGTCCAGCGTGTGGTGATCACGCCGCCTCCTGACGGCGACCGTTGAGAAAGCTCAGCACCGTGAAGGCGAAGACCACGATGAACAACACCACCGCCCCGGCCGAGGCGAGCCCGTACCGGACCGGCGATTCGAACGCCTTCTGATAGATGAACTGCACCATCAACGTTGTCGCGCCCACCGGGCCGCCACCGGTCAGGGTCCAGATGAAGTCGAAGGCCTGGAATCCGGAGATCATCGACAAGATGATCACCACCAAGGCGGTGGGTCGCAACAGCGGCCAGGTGATCTGGGTGAACGTGCGCCACCGCCCCGCACCGTCGATCTGGGCGGCCTCGTACACGCTGGGATCGATGCCCTGCAGTCCAGACAGCATGATCAACGCATAGAACCCGCTGTGGATCCACAGCCCGACCGCCACGATCACCCAGCGGGTCAGATTGCCGTCGGTGAGCCATCCGGGTTGGCCGAGCCCGATGGCGTCCAGCGCCACGTTGAGCAGCCCGTTGGTGCGTTCCAGGATCCATCCCCACAGCAGGCCCACCACGACCGCCGACAACAGGGTGGGCAGGAAGATCACCGCACGGAAGAAGCCTCGTCCGCGGAACTTGTCGTTCAACATAACCGCCAGCGCGGTCGATCCGACGACGGTCAGCAGCACGAAGGCGACGGTGAACAGCACGGTGTTGAACGCCACCGAGAAGAACTCCGCCGAGGAGAAGATCTCGACATAGTTCTCCATCCCCACCGGGCGGAACCGGCGACCGTCCTTCGAGTCGTACCACGAGATCCGGAACATGGAGAAGGCCGGATAGATCGTGAACAGTCCGAAGATCAACATGTTCGGCAGGATGAAGAGGTACGGCGCGATCATCTTGCCGGTGATCAAGGGGCGGGCCCGCGGCCGAGCCCTCGCCGAGACGGTGTCAGCCGACATCCTGCAGGGCCTTCTCCGCGGCCGCCTTGATCTTGGCCGAGGTCTCCTCCGGTGTCGCCTTGCCCGAGATCATCAGGGCCGTCTCCTTCACCACGGCGGTGCCGGTCGCGGTGAACGCCGGCGAATAGGCGGTGCCGAAGGCCGCGGCAGGGGTCTTCTCCACGTCAGCGGCGAAGACCTCCATGTCGGCCTGACGCTTGGCGTACTCGACACCGCCGCCGGAGGTCAGGTCCTTGCGGGTCGGCATGAAGTTGGCGTTCTTGGCCATCGCCCGTTGGGCATCGGCGGTGTTCATGAACGCGATGAACTCGGCCGCCAACTCCTGACGGGTGCTGGTCTTGAAACCCGCCATGAACTTGCCGCCGGGGAAGCCACCGCACTCGACCTCACACGGGTTGGGCACCACACCCCAGTCGAACGTGGCACTGGAATCGAAGGCGGCCACTTGCCAATTGCCGGAGATGTAGACCGGGACCTGTTGGGCCAGGAAGACCTCGTTGGCCGCCTTGTACTTCGAGCCGGCCTGGAGCCAGAGGTCCTTGGGCATGGCGCCGGACGCGTTGAGCTCGGCGAACTGCTTCAACGCCGCGGTGCCCTTGGCCTCGTCGTACGCCACCGACTTGCCGTCGGCGCTGAAGAAGGTCGTGCCGTACTGGCTCAACATGGTGGAGAACCGGTGCCCCGAGACGTCCAGCGCGATCGCCGACTCGGTCTTGTTCGCCTGCTGCACCTTCTTGGCTGCCGCGATCATCTCCTTCCAGGACTTCCACGGCTTGTCCACGGTCGGCACCTCGACTCCCGCCTTCTCGAACAGGGCCTTGTTGACGATCGGGCCGTTCATGGTGAGATCGCTGGGGACGGCCAGGATCTCCCCGCCCGGACCGGCAGCCGCGGTTGCCG
>JAKDKP010000255.1 GCA_030453285.1 Propionibacteriales bacterium | reverse complement strand
TTCGGAGGTCGATCATGAACCCGGACGCGGTCGGGGATGCGGAGTCGATCACGTCCTCGCCGATCACCCTGGACGACCTGCCGCTGCGCCCCGAACTGGTCGGCGAGCAGCCGTACGGTGCCCCGCAGCTCGATGTGCCCCACCTGTTGAATGTGAACGAGAACCCGTACCCGCCGGGTCCGGTGATGATCAACGAGGCACAGCAGGCCGTGGCTGCGGCGATGGCGTCGATGAACCGCTACCCCGACCGCGACGCGCTCGGACTGCGCGCCGACCTGGCCGGCTACCTGGGGCACGGCCTCACCGCCGACCAGGTGTGGGCCGCCAACGGCAGCAATGAGGTGATGCTGCACGTGCTGCAGGCCTTCGGCGGACCGGGTCGTACGGCGTTGACCTTCTCGCCTTCGTATTCGATGTATCCCGAGTATGCCCGTGACTCGCACACCGGCTGGACGACCGTTGCGCGGCGCGACGACTTCACCATCGATGTCGATCATGCAGTCGCCATGATCACCGAGCAGCAACCCGACGTGGTGCTCGTCGCCAGCCCGAACAACCCGACCGGTACGGCCACCGACCTGGCGGTGATCATCGAGATCTGTCGGGCGGCACCCGGCGTGGTTGTCGTCGACGAGGCCTATCACGAGTTCGCCCGCCCCGGTACGCCCTCGGCGTTGGAACTGCTCGATCAGTTTCCACGACTGGCGGTCAGCCGGACGATGAGCAAGGCATTCGCCTTCGCCGGTGGACGTCTGGGCTACCTGGCCGCCGCTTCGGCCTTCGTCGACGCGCTGCGGATCGTTCGACTGCCGTACCACCTCTCAGCCGTCACCCAGGCCGTGGCGCGGGTGGCGCTGGCCCACGCCGACCAGATGCTGAGGCAGGTGGCTGCGCTGCGACAGGAACGTGATGCCATCGCCGGATGGCTCGGCGCACAAGGGCTGCAGGTGGCCGAGTCCGATGCCAACTTCGTGCTCTTCGGGCGTTTCGCCGACCGGCATGGCGTGTGGCAGCTCCTGCTCGAGCGTGGTGTGCTGATCCGGGAGGTCGGTCCACCCGGTTGGCTGCGCGTCTCGGCCGGAACGCCCCAGGACATGGCGGCCTTCCGGTCTGCGTTGACCGAGGTGCTGGACGATCCGACCCTTGGCCGACTCAGGGCCGGCAGCTTGAACCACGATGGAGAGAAGTGATCATGGAACGCAAGGCGACGATCGAACGGACCACTGCGGAGTCCCACATCCTGGTGCACCTCAACCTGGACGGTCGAGGTGAGGCCAGGATCAGCACCGGGGTCGGGTTCTATGACCACATGCTGCACGCGTTGGCCAAGCATGCGTTGTTCGACCTGGAAGTGGTGGCCTCAGGGGATACCCACATCGATGCCCACCACACCGTCGAGGACACCGCGATCGTGCTCGGTCAAGCCATCCGCCAGGCCCTGGGGGACAAGTACGGGATCCGGCGATTCGCCGACGCGATGGTCCCGCTGGACGAGGCGCTGGCCCAATGCGTGGTGGACGTGTCCGGCCGTCCGTACTGCGTGCACTCCGGGGAGCCGGCAGGGCAGGAGTACGTCCTGATCGGTGGCCACACCAGCGGCGAGAACGCGAGCGTCCCGTACGTCGGCTCGTTGACCCGGCACGTGATGGAGACCCTCGCCTTCCACGCCCACCTGTGCATCCACCTCACGGTCCTCGCCGGTCGCGACCCGCACCACATCGTCGAGGCGCAGTTCAAGGCACTGGCCCGGGCGCTGCGGGACGCGATCGCGATCGATCCACGCGTCGACGGAGTGCCCAGCACCAAGGGATCCCTGTGACCGGATCGGCGGGGACCACGGTGTCGCAGCCGCGGCGGGTGGCCGTGCTCGACCACGGCTCGGGCAACCTGCGGTCGGTCACCCGCGCCCTGGCCCGGACCGGCGTCGAGGTGGTGCTCACCGCCGACGTCGCCGAGGCCGACGCCGCCGATGGGGTCGTCGTCCCCGGGGTCGGTGCCTACGCGGCCTGCATGACGGGACTGCGCGCGATCGGTGGCGACGAGCTGGTGCGCCGACGGGTGGCAGCCGGGCGTCCCGTGCTCGGGATCTGCGTCGGCTTCCAGGTGTTGTTCACCGCCGGCATCGAACACGGGGTGCGCACCGAGGGCGTCGGGGTGCTGACCGGCGAGGTGAACCGTCTTTCGGTCGACCGGCTACCGCACATGGGCTGGAACACCGTCACACCCGGGGTCGGCAGTCACCTGTTCGCCCCCGGCGCCGCTGAGCGGTTCTACTTCGTCCACTCGTACGGGGTGTCCGGCCCAGTGACCAGCACCACCACCAACCAGCCCGTGATCATCAGCACCGCCCGGTACGGCGAGGAGTTCGCTGCCGCGGTGGAGGCGGGCGTCCTCGCCGGCACCCAGTTCCACCCGGAGAAGTCCGCCGACACCGGGGCCGCCCTGCTGCGACGATGGGTCGACCAATTGGCCTGAGGAGGTTGTCTGCTTCTCAGTCGGCGCGGATCTTGTTGATCTTGGTGCGCAGGTCGCGGGCTCGGGCCGCGGCGATGCGCACGTGTGGAGTGAGCGCACCAAAACGGGGCGGCAGTCCGCCGGGCAGATCCAGCTTGGTGAGCCGACGCCGCTTGAAGTGCTCCGTGGCCGCGGCATAGTGCTCGGCCAACCAGGCGACGGCCGTGGTTCGGCGATCGGCCAGCACCTCGGCCTGCATGGCATAGCCGACCGAGGTGACCAGGCCCTGCACCCACGGGGTGACCGGTCGCACCGGGCCGGGCGGCTCGACCACCAGATCCGGCACCAAGGCGTGGATCAGGCTGAGCGGGATCCGGTTGCTGTTCTGGTACGGCGCCAGCCGCTGCAGCAGGGCAGCAGTGCCGACTCGTCCCACGGGCAACCGGTACACCGTCGCGGCGGTCATCAAGGCGGTGGAGAAGCAGCCGATCACCGCCGACAGGTCGAGACGTTCGAACAGCGTTTCGGCCAACACGGGTTCGGTGAACACGATCAGTTCGGCACCAGCGTTGGCGGCCACCTCCGCCAGCCCGCCGACCAGGGCGCTCGGCGCGCCGGGGTGTGGTTTGAAGATGATCCTGCGATGCCCATGTCGGGCGGCCAGGCGCACCATGTCGGCGTGCAGTTCTTCCTCTTCGGCCACGGTCAGGATCTCGAGGGGGGAGAGGTACTGACCGATCAACAAGGCTGCCGGGCCGCCGAGATCGGGCAGCACGGCGTCGGAGCCCGTCCGCGCCATCGTCGTACGGAAAGCCTCGGTGTCGATGATGTCGGTCGTCACGTCGAACTCGCTGAGCAGCAAGGGGTCGAGACCGGGAATCAGGTCCAGATGGTGCAGTCGACGCAGGCGTGATCCGACCTGCAAGGAGAGCAGATTGCGGGTCGGGCCGTACGACATCAGGCCGTCGGCGTAGACGTCGATCGGCGCGTCGACGAACACCCGACTCAGGCTCAGCGATGGCGGCACCTGGATGCTTTCGCAGATCAGGTGGACATCGGTGTCCGGTGCGATCCCCCAATCGTGACGCAGCAGCCGCTGCCAGGCCGGGGTGTCTTCCCACCGCGGACGCCACGACGACGGGTGCTGGGGAGCCACCGACGTGTTCAGCGAGTGCACCCGATCGAATCTGGTGCACAACTCGGCGAATCCGCTCATCTCCTGGAGCAGGATGCCGGCCTCGGGTGTCTGGCCGTTGTTCGACACGACGAGGATGCGCTCCTCGGCATCGGCAAAGCGGTCGGTGTCGATTGCGGCGACCAGGGTGGTCAAGCCATAGCTTGTCGACGCGACGAAGATCTGGGTGCCGGAGAAGTGGCCGTGCAGTTCGCCGCTGGCAAGCCTCGTCGTATGAGTGAGAGTCATCAGTGAGCTCCCGCCAGCAGCCGACGCAGAACCTTCTGCCGGGGGGCGTCCATGTCTGAGATGACGCTGGTGAGTTCGCGGCGGGGGAGCTGTTGCAGGTGTTCGGCCGACATGTCGCGCAGCGTCAGGGCGAGCGGCGGGTCATATCGCGCTGTGTTGTTGAGGTGGAAGCAGATCAGGCTGGCATAGGTGCGCAGCGCCTTGGGCAGCAGCAGTGCGGCGTCCACATCGTCGGCGACGTCGGCCACGATCGAATCGAAGGCCTTGAAGAAGTCGAGCTGCTTGGTGTTCCCGATCCGGGACAACGAGTCGACGACGTCGCGGCGGTAGAAGATGCCGAGATTCGAGACCGCCGACATCGACTCCGCCTTCAGGTGCAGGTTCCAGATCCACGGCCGATCCTCGCAGGTGCGCAGATCCTCGCGGAAGTGCAGCAGTCCTGCATCCAACAGTCGTCGGTGATAGATCCCCGCCCAGGCGTACGGATAGTCCACCGAAGACCCGAGACCGACCGGCAGGATGGCATCGCGTGGGACACCGACCAACCCGCCGCGAAATCCGTTCGGCACGCGTTGGATGCGCCGGAGTCGGCCCTCGACCTGGACGTGATCGGTGCGGACCAGGTCGACCTTGCGGCGACGGATCTCGTCCAACAGGTCGCGGAAGTAGCTGGGGGAGACGAAGTCGTCACCGTCGAAGAAGGTGAGATACTCCCCGACGGCATGGTCGAGGCCGACGTTGCGGGTCGCCGACAGCCCGGAGTTGCTCGGCTTGGCGATCACGCGGGCGTGGCGCACCTTGTCGACACCGGCGTTCAGCACCGCGAGGGTGCCATCGGTGGAGCGGTCGTCG
>JAKDKP010000254.1 GCA_030453285.1 Propionibacteriales bacterium | reverse complement strand
TGGACAAGGTCGGCAAGGAAGGTGTCATCACCGTCGAGGAGAGCAACACCTTCGGTCTGGAGCTCGAGCTCACCGAGGGCATGCGCTTCGACAAGGGCTACATCTCCGGCTACTTCGTCACCGACACCGAGCGCATGGAGACCGTGCTCGAGGACCCCTACGTCCTCATCGCCAACTCCAAGATCGGCTCGATCAAGGACCTGCTCCCCGTCCTCGAGAAGGTCATGCAGGCCGGCAAGCCGCTGCTGATCATCGCCGAGGACCTCGAGGGCGAGGCGCTGTCGACGCTGGTCGTCAACAAGCTCAAGGGCACCTTCAAGTCCGTCGCCGTCAAGGCCCCGGGCTTCGGTGACCGCCGCAAGGCCATGCTGGCCGACATCGCCATCCTCACCGGTGGCCAGGTCATCTCCGAGGAGGTCGGCCTCAAGCTCGACGCCGTCACCCTGGAGCTGCTTGGCCAGGCTCGTCAGGTCGTGGTGACCAAGGACGAGACCACCATCATCGAAGGTGCCGGTGAGTCGGGCCAGATCGCCGGACGGGTCACCCAGATCCGCAACGAGATCGAGGCCTCGGATTCGGACTACGACCGCGAGAAGCTGCAGGAGCGACTGGCCAAGCTGGCCGGTGGCGTTGCCGTGATCAAGGTCGGTGCCGCCACCGAGGTGGAGCTCAAGGAGCGCAAGCACCGCATCGAAGATGCCGTGCGCAACGCCAAGGCTGCCGTCGAGGAGGGCATCGTCGCCGGCGGCGGCGTCGCCCTGCTGCAGGCTGCCAAGGCCGCCAAGCTCGACGACCTGGTCGGTGACGAGGCCATCGGTGCCGAGATCGTGCTGAAGGCCGCCTCGGCTCCGCTGAAGCAGATCGCGATCAACGCTGGTCTCGAGGGTGGTGTGGTGGCCGAGAAGGTTGCCAACCTTCCCGCGGGCCAGGGTCTCAACGCCGCCACCGGCGAGTACGTCGAGATGATCAAGACCGGCATCAACGACCCGGTCAAGGTGACCCGTTCGGCGCTGCAGAACGCAGCCTCGATCGCGGCCCTGTTCCTCACCACCGAGGCCGTCATCGCCGACAAGCCGGAGAAGGCTCCGGCCATGCCGGCCGGCGATCCCGGCATGGGTGGCATGGGCGGCATGGACTTCTGATCAGGTCCTGACGCTCGTCCGGCACGAGAGTAGGCCGGACAGATTCGATCCACACCATGAGGCGGTCCCCATCGGGGGCCGCCTCGTGGCGTTTCGTCCGGACGCACGGAGCGGTGCCGACACCGTACGAGGAACGGTGGCAGAGTTGGGGTCATGACTTCGATTGCCGTTCTCGATGGCCACAACGACCTGCCGTGGCAGATGCGCAAGCTCTCGTACGACTGGAGCAGGTGCGACATCGCCACCCCGCAGCCGCAGTTGCACACCGACCTGGCGCGGATCCGCTCCGGCGGCTTGCGGGCGCAGTTCTGGTCGGTGTTCGTGCCGTGCAGTCTGACCGGCGATGCGGCGGTCACCGCCACCCTGGAACAGATCGACGGCGTGTACGAGATGATCGAGCGTTACCCCGACGACTTCGTCCTGGTCACCTCCGCCGATGGCATCGACGCCTGTCTGGCCGATGGCCCCGACGGTGCTGTCGCGTCCTTGCTAGGCGCCGAGGGTGGTCACTCGATCAACAACTCACTCGGTGTGCTGCGCGATTTCCATCGTCTCGGCGTCCGGTACATGACCCTGACCCACAACGACAACAACGATTGGGCGGACTCCGCGACCGACGAGCCTCGCCACAACGGACTGTCCGACTTCGGCCGTGAGGTCGTCGGCGAGATGAACCGGCTCGGCATGCTGGTCGACCTGTCACACGTCTCGCCCGACACGATGCGGGACGCGCTGGCGGTGTCCGCGGCACCGGTGATCTTCTCGCACTCCTCGGCCAAGGCGATCTGTGATCATCCGCGCAACGTCCCCGATGACGTGCTGGCCGACATGGCGTCCAAGGGCGGCACCTGCATGGTCACCTTCGTGCCCTCCTTCGTACGGCAAGAGGTCGCCGACTGGCGCCGCGACGTCGAGGCAGCCGTGGACACGTCGGGCATCGACAAGGCGGACTTCGAAGCACGTGATGCGTGGGCCAAGGCGAACTGTCCAGACGCACCGATCGCCACCCTCGATGACGTGGTCGCCCACGTCGAGCATGTGCGGGAGGTGGCCGGCATCGATCACGTCGGACTCGGCGGTGACTACGACGGAGTCCCGACCACTCCCGTCGGGCTGCCCGATGTGGGGGCCTACCCGCATCTGATGGAAGCCTTGCGTGGCAAGGGCTGGGGCGATGATGATCTTGCCAAGCTGGGGCACCGCAACATCATTCGTACCCTGCGCGATGCCGAACAGGTGGCCGTACGGCTCCGTGGTGAGCGAACCGCCTCCCTGGCCTCCCTGCCACCGGCAGAACCCGTGACGGAGTGACCTGATGAGCCGCGCACTGCTCGAGGTGATCGCCCTCCATGCCGCCGACGCCGAACGGGCCGAGGCCGGGGGCGCGGACCGTCTTGAGCTGGTCGGCACGATGGACTCCGGCGGCCTGGCGCCCGAACCGGAGACCGTCGAACGCACCTGTGCGGCGACCAGCCTGCCCGTCCGGGCGATGCTCCGACTGCGCGAAGGATTCGGCACTGACGGCGGTGAGGTTGTCCGGTTGCGCGGTCTGGCCTCGGCGTACGCCCGCGCCGGCGCGGCCGGTCTGGTGCTGGGATTCCTCAACGCGCACACCGAGATCGACCGGGGTGTGATCAGCGAGATCACCAACGACGCCGGTCTGCCGTGGACCCTGCATCGAGCCGTGGATTCCTGCATCCAACCCGATCGTGCCTGGCAGGTGATTCCCCATCTGGGCTGTGATCAGGTGCTCACCGCCGGATCGGCGCGCGGGGTGGAGGAGGGACTCGATGACTTGATTGCCCGCGCCACCAGTGACCCGGTGGCGGCACAGTTGATCATGGCTGGCGGCGGCCTGCATGCTGATCATGTGCCGTGGTTGCTGCGCGCCGGTGTCCGCGCCTTCCACGTCGGTTCCAGTGTGCGGCCGACCGGTTCGTTCAAGGCGTACGTCGACTCCGATCTGGTGGCGATGTGGCGCAAGTTGATCGATGCCACACTGCGGCGGGTCGAGTCCGCCCAGACGGAGAGCTGATGGCGATCTTCATCGACCAACCGACCTGGCCCGGCCATGGGCGACTGTGGTCGCACCTGATCAGTGACACCTCGTACGAGGAACTGCACGCCTTCGCCGTACGGTTGGGCATTCCGCGGCGTGCCTTCGAACGGGACCACTATGACCTGATCGCCGAGCGGTTCGGCACTGCTGTCGAAGCCGGCGCGCGGGTGGTCGAATCCCGCGAGATCGTCCGGCTGCTCACTGAAGCCGGCCTGCGGCAGCGCAAGCTGTCCCGCCTCGCACGCTGACATGCCGCCGAGCGAGTCATCGGCGGTGACACGGCTGTGGGTTGAACCGCCCGGCATCCAGATGATGCGGCGACGGTCCTTCGTCGCTTCCCGAGCGTGAGGTCAGGCTAGAGTCAGGGGAATGCCGTGGACCTGGAGCGCTGTGGCGACCCCGAACTCCGTCTCGGTCGGTGCCGTCGTCGCGGAACGGTGGCGGCTTCTTCGACTGTTGGTCCACGGTCGTACGTCCGCTGTGCTGCTGGTCGGTTGCGAGGTGTTGTTGGCGCTGCGCCAGGCGGCGACGGCTCTCTCGATCGGGTGGCTCGTCGGCGCGGTGGAGACCGCCACACGGACCGGCACCGCTACGGGGATTGTGGCGCCTCTGGTGCTGCTCGGGGTCTTGGTGGTCGGATTGCAGGGCGTCGGCTCGATCCAGGAGGCGCTGGCATCCGACAGCCGGCTGCGGATTGACGGTTGGGTTCGTCAGGTCGCCAGAGGTGCGGCCCAGGGGCAGCCCACATTGGTGGAGTTGAGCGACGCGGAATTTCAGGCTGACGTGACGCGGACGGCTGATCTTGGTCGCCGAAGTGGCCGGACCCGGTCGGTAGGTGCGGCAACCGTTGGGCAGTTGACGTTCACGATGCGGGTGCTTGGCGGGGTGTTGACTGCCGGTGTGCTGGCCCAGTTCTCGGTGGTCGTTGCGGTGGCGACGTTCGCGTTGTGCCTGGTGAATCGGGCGGTGCTGCGGCGACAGTGGATGCACCTGGCCATTGTCGAAGACGGGCGAGGTGCGCTCCGGCGCCAGGTCGACTACTGGGCCGATCTGGCTTGTGACCCGAGGGTGGCAGGTGAGGTGCGGCTGTTCGCTTTGGGTCCGTGGGTGGTGATGCGGCATCGGCGAGCCGCTGTGGCCGAGCGTGGTCCGCTGCTGCGGGACCAGTTGGCGGTGATGCGACAACAGGTGCTGATCGTTGGACTCTCCTTGGCTGCCGCAGTGGTGGCGATGATGCCGGTCTCGGTGGCGGGCGCCGCGGGGGAGATCACTGCGGCGGAGCTGATGACCTATCTGACCGCTGCTGCGGGGATGATCTTCACCCTGTCCGGCATGGGGCATGAGGCGTTCGACATCGAGTACGGCCGCGGCAGCCTGGCTGCCCTGGAGCGGCTGCAGACATCTGCTGAGCACGCCTCGCGTCCCCTGCACGGCGGTGCCGAGGATGCGGTGGTGGCGTTCGAGGACGTCAGCTTCGGCTATCCCGGGCAGGGTCGGCTCGTCCTGCAGGGGTGCAGTCTTGCCCTGCAGCGGGGCGAGGT
>JAKDKP010000253.1 GCA_030453285.1 Propionibacteriales bacterium | reverse complement strand
TGGTGGGACCAACCGTGATCAACCCGTCCAGAGGACCGCGATGATCAGCACACTGGAGTGTGCCCCGTCTCGTGGGCCTGACCGCGGTTCATCGCCTCGCTCCCGATCCGGCCGCTGACCACGGCAAAGACGACGGCGATGATCAGGTAGCACCCCGCGAGCCCGATCATCACGGGCACGCTGCGCCCATCGGGCGGCATGATGACTGCGGTCAGGTACGCCGCGACCACCAGGGTCAGATTGAAGATCATGTCGTAGAAGACGAAGGTTCGACCCTTGAAGTCGTCGTCGACGTGGGCATGCACGACGGTGTCGGTGCAGATCTTGATCGACTGGGCCAACACGCCGAGTCCGAACGCGGCGGCCACCAAGCTCCAGCGCTGATAGATCGCCCCGGGCAGCACCTGCAGGATCGCCGAGCCGATCAGGGTGCCCAGCATCCAACCACGGATGCCCACGCGACGGGTCACGATCGGGGTGAGGACGGCGGCGAGCAGGAATCCGGCCGCGGTCGCGCCGACGATCAGCCCGAGGTCGGTCAGCGCGGCATCGACATCGGTGACCGGGTGGAAGTAGTTGCTGAACACCAGGAGGGTGGCCACGGTTAACACCCCTTACGGGATCCGGTGCGCCGCGATCGTGAGCAGCGCACACGCCGCGGCCCTGCGTTGCCTCAGGTGGGCCAGGGCCTCACCCAGTCCGGACGCGATGTCGCGGGCGTGGGCGGCGGGCATGGTGCCGTCGGGGCCCAGGGCGTCGCGGGGGATGCGGCGCGCCAGCCCGACACTGACCAGATAGCCGACGGCGGCGACCCCGAACAGGATTCCGTCGGTGAGGCTGGATGGGAGCCGGTCGGTGAGCAGCGGTTTGGCGGCAAACCCGACGCCCGCGCCGATCACCGTGCCCAGTGGGCCGATGGTCGGCATCACCGAGTTCGCCACCAGATATTCGTCCTCGTCAATGGTGTGCGGCAGCGAGGCCGCCAGCGCCGCCAGCACAAACCTGTTCAGGCTCATCAGGACCAGCACGAGGGCATAGAAGACCACCTCGTACGCGCCCACGAGCAGGTTGGCCGCCACCAGACCGGCCAGGACGAGGGCCAGGATCGCCCGGGCGAGATCGACCATCACCAGGGCTTGTCGGCGCGACATTCGATCCAGCACCACGCTGACGAAGGGGCCGGCGATCGAGAACGGCAGCAGGGTGATGGCCAGCACCGTCGCGATCGACAGCGCATCGGGTTGTCGCTGGGTGGAGAACAGCACGAACGAGGCGAGCGCGACCTGGAGCAGCCCGTCGCAGGACTGGACCGCGATCCGGACCGTCAGCAGTCGGCGGAAAAGTTGGTGGCGCCACAACCGCCGCAGATTCTGGACCAACTCCACGCCGCCGAGTCTCCCACGCACGCCAACCCGCAGCGGGTGGGTGTCCGGGCAGGCGTTAGGTAGTGTCCATGGGCAACCGGCATTCCCCGCCGGACAAGGAGGCACGGTGTCCCGACTGCTCGTCACACTCCTGACCGCAAGCTGGCTCGTCGTCATCGTTGGCCAGGTGCTGGCACTCTCCGGGGGCGACCCATCCACGTTGCCGGGCATCCTGATCGCGGTGTCCGTCGTGGGACTGATCGCGACCTTCGTCCTGTACCGACGCTCCCGGTCTTCGCCGCGGGACTGACTGGCACGCGGCGATGACCGGGAGTGGGGCCCGTTTCGGTTCGACGGCTACCGGAACCGAACTGGTCGCCTTTCGAGGATGCTCACCGGCCAGGCGTCTGATGCACCTCCATGGGCTGACCGGCGGGAGCGGTGAGGTGGACCGCACGCAGACCCTGCTGGTCCACCACGCGCGCGGCGTACCCGGCTCCGGTGAACCGGGCGGCGAGTTCGTCGAGGTCCTCGGAGGTCTCGAATCCCAGGCGTACGGTCGCCGAGGTGCCGAACGCCGAGTCGGTCTTGCGTGAGGACCGCTCACCGTCGGCGGGCCGGTGCAGGCCGAGGACTCCGGCAGTCCCGAGGCCGCGCAGCGCTTGCCACTCCTTGTTGCCGGTGGTCTCTGGCGTGAATCCGAGCCGACCGAAGAAGGTAGTGTCGGCGGCAAAGTCGGCACTCGGTCGTACGGCGGTGACCACCAGCCGGGGATCGGCTTCGGTGCCGTCGGGGCCGCGGTAGCCGTACAGGTCGGTCTGTGCCTCGTTCAGGCTGACGTCCTCGCCGGCCGGGCCGGTGATCAGCCCTTGTCGCCCGTAGCTCTCGTCCCACACGCGCAGGTTGAGACCGTCCAGCTCGGGTGCGACGGCATCGATGGAGTCGACCGCGAACGACAGGTCGGTGGTGCCCGACGTCGCGTGGGAGTCGGATCCCTCCGCCCGGTGCACCATCACCCGCCCGGCACCGGCGCGGAGCTCGGCATAACCGTCGCTCTCGGTGGTGACAAGGGCGGCCATCCCGAGTGTACGGAGGAAGGTGATCATGCTGCCCGGGTCGTCACTGAAGCGGATCGGGAACACGGTGAACGCTGCTGGCTCGGTCATCGGTCTTCTCCTTGCTGGTTGTCGGTTGACTGGTTGTCCTCGGCACGGTCGAGGTAGGCGGCAAGAGCCCGCTCGACCAGGGCACTCAGGCTGATCGACTCATCGATCGCCCGGTGCTTCACCGCCACCACGAGTGGTTGTGGCAGATAGACGTTGAACTGCACCTTGGTTGCTGTCATGCGAGAATGCTAGCACTCTAGGATCTGCATGGGAAAGGGGAGGGGTGATGGGGGAAGTTCTGGCCGCCAACATGCGGTCAGAACTTCCCCCCTCACTACGGCTGGGCGACCTGCCGGGCTTCGTCAGGTCCGGCGATGATCATCCCGCCAGCCACTACCGTCACCTTGATCACCCGCAGAGGCAGGCCCTGACCGTAGGAGCTCGACCGCGCTCGAACGCAACTCCCCCCGTACGCCGGAGGGCTAGGCTTCGGACCCATGACCGCATCTTCGCCGCCCGATGCGATGGGCGAGCCGGCACCTGCACCGGCGCACGGGCCGGCACCCGAGCCGTCGAGCCGTGCCCGGGACGCCGCCCAACGTGCCCAGTTGGCTGCCGCCCACCGACGCGGCGAATCGGCACGGGCCCAGGTGATGATCAACAACTTCCTGGCCCGGATGAGGGCAGAGGGCAGGCCCGCCGAACCGCTACGGGCCACCCTGCTCAGCGGCGGGGAGGTCCGTACGGACAAGTCGGGCTGGTATCTGAAGAAGAACCGCTCGGGCGCCATCGGCGACGACGGCGGCTTCTACGTGCTCACCGTGCCGGGTGGTCTGATCGAACGGCTCCGCGGGGCCAGGCTGCAACCGGCTCCGCCGCCGCTGATCGTCTCGCAAGGGGGCCGGGACGGCGAAGCCGGCGACCTGGCCTTCTTCCTGGGAGCGACGCTGGAGCGCTACCACCGCTGAGGAGCACGGCGACGGCAGATGAGCACCACGCCCGCGAGCAACACGAGCCGTACTGTGATGGCCACCACGCCTCCCTCGGCGCCGTACGCGCCACCGGTCAGCCAGTCCGGCCCTACCGTGTGCTGGGCCAGGACTGGACCGGGACCGACGATGGTGCCGCTCACCGGTAGACCCAGGACCGGGCCTTGCACCACGTTCCAGGCCACATGCAGTCCCAACGGCAGCCACCACCGGCCGCTCATCACATAGGCGACGGTGTAGGTGAGCCCACCGAGTCCGGCGCTGATCAGGGAGAGCGCGGTGACTCCGTCGGTGAAGGCGTGGTTGGCCAAGGTCACTGCCACCGCCACCACCACGGCCCAACGCGTCGACCCGGTGAGGGCCCGGATGCCGGCGATCAGCAGCACGCGGAACAGCAGTTCCTCGTACGCGGCCAGTGCAAGCAGCACGATGAGACCCCCGAGCACGGTCTCGGCCTCGGGTCGTACGGCCCGGACCTCGATCACGTCGAGCAGCAGGAAGACGCCCTCAATCACCAGGATCGCCAGGGTTCCGAGCCCGACGCCGGTGGCCAGGTCGCGCACCGATCCACGCACACCGAGACCCATCAGCAGATCACCGCGCCGTCGAGCGCGGACACCAAAGACACCCGCACCCAACGCGAGCACGATCATCGCCACCGAGACCGACGTCTCCACCGACGGTGTCACGGCTGCGCTCCCGCCACGTCGACAACTCTCGTCACGGCCACTGCACTCGTCACGGCCACAGGGTGTGCAGGTGCGCGGCGAGTTCGGCGGCTCTGGTGTGCACGCCGAGATGACTGGTGGCGATGTCCACGGTGACGAATCGGTGGTCCGGTGCGGCGCGGTCGGCCTCGGCAATCATCCGGTCCTGCAGGGCGGGAGTGTTCAGCCGGTCCTGGGTGAGACGCACGTACGCCCGCGGCACCTGCCCCCACGTGGCGGGTCGGACTCGGGCGTCGTCGACGCTGGCGCGGGTCGACTCGTCGGGCTGCTGCGCCGAGGCGATGGCAGCCAGGAACTCCTCCTCGCTGGCGTCGCCCATCAACTGGGCCCGGGCACTGGCGAGGAAGGCCGGATCGTCGCTGCGCCAGTTGTGACGGGTGGTTCCGGCGGGCACCCGGGCCGTCTGGTCCTCGCTGAGCGTTGGGGCAGACGGTGCGGCGGCACCCAGTCGCGCCTCCGGTGCGATCAGGTAGTCCAGCGGCGAGGCGAGTTCGGTGCAGCAGAAGGCTGAGACGTACGTCAGGCCGGCGAGTTGATCGCCGATCTCGTTCGCGACACC
>JAKDKP010000252.1 GCA_030453285.1 Propionibacteriales bacterium | reverse complement strand
GATGGGTCTGCGGGCCGTCGGCCCGGACGTACTGGGACCAGCCGAGCTTCTTCAACACCGTGATCGCCGGACGGGTCGCGAACAGGCAGAACACCAGACCGGTGCAGAAGGCGATGATGACCGCAATCAATGGATGAACCTCCGCGGTGGTGGGAAAGGCACCAGGAGCATCCGAGGCTATCCGGTGTCTGAGATGCGGCAGTGTTACCCGGCGTGGTCGGAGGGTCGTCAGCGCCGGACAGGGGCAGGGCAGCGTGGGCCATCTATGCGTGCGAGCGTTGCCTCACGTGGTGCGGAGGAGTTCTGCTGGATCGATCTTGGTGGCGAGAAGGGCGGGGACGAGACCGGACAGGCCGCCGATGAGGAGCCCTGCGAGGGGAATCAGCAGGACATACGGAGGCATCACGATTTCCCAGCCGGCAAGAGCTCCCCACAAGCTGATGCTGATGGCGCCGAGGGCTGCACCGAATGCGCTGGCGGCGCCTCCGGTCACCATGGCCTCGCAGCAGAACTGGAGCGCGATACGGCTGGCCCGGGTGCCGATCGCACGCCGGATGCCGATTTCGCGACGACGTTCCTGGATGGCCACTTGCATGGTGGTGACGATGGTGAAGGCGCTGACGGCGCCGAGCACGGCCGTGATGACGGTCACCCACGTGGCAGACTCGGCGGCTAGTTTGTCCTGCAGGGTGCGAGGGCTCGGCGCAATGGACATCCCGACTTCCTCTGGCGCTCGAGGGTGGAGGGCCGCCGCGAGATCGTTGGCGAGTTGCTCGGCGGTGCCGGGAGTCACGTTGATCAACACCGAACGGGAGGGTGGCAGCACTCCGAGACGTGTGGCCAGGGCGGGCTCGACCAGGAGGCTGGTGGACAGGATGCTGCCTTCGTCGCTGTCGGCGAGGATTCCAGCGACTCCGATGGGAACGCCGTTCACCTCGACCACGGCACCGCGAGGATCGCCGATGCCCAGTTCCCTCGCCAGCCGCCGGCCAACCAGCGCCGAGGTTGGTTGTGTGACGTCGGCTGCACCGGGCAAAGTGCCAGCGGTGAGCCTGGCTTTGCGGGCGTCGATGCCACCGGGGGTGACCACAGCGACACCGGCGCGAGCGGTTGTGGTCGATCTGGTCGAGTGGATGGTGACACTGGAGCTGCCCCCGTCGCCCGGAAGGGTCATGGTGCCGGCTGAGGTCACTTGAGGGAATTGGCGCACGGCCGCGAGCAACTCTTCATCCGCGGTCTGCCAGGTGACGGCCGGAAGGGTCGCGGTGATGCTGCCGGCTGACAGGGCGGTGAGGGTGGTCGCTGTCCGATAGGCGGCAGAGTGGATGAAGGCAATGAGGCTGATGGCCGTCCCTGCGCTCACCATGACCGCCATCACCATCAGAAGGTTGCGGTGCCAGCGACGGGCGACAGCACGCCACGCATCGACCACGACCATCACTCGGCTCGCGTTTCAGTGAGGACACCGTCGTTGACCCAGACCGTACGGTCGCATCGAGATGCTACGGCCTCCTCGTGCGTGACGATCACCACGGCTGTGGCCGTGGTGGCCGTCAGCAGGATCTCCAGTACGTCATGGGCGGTAGTGGAGTCGAGGTTTCCGGTTGGCTCGTCGCACAGCAGGATTGGCGGTGCTGTGGCCACTGCTCGGGCAATGGCCACCCGCTGCTGTTCACCACCCGACATCGTCACTGGCAGACTGTTGAGGCGGTCGGCCAGGCCGACTCGCTCGAGTTCAGCCACCGCGCGGCGGCGTTGTTGTGATCGTCGCGTCCCCCTGGTATCGAGTGCCACGATGACGTTCTCGGTGGCCGTCAGATGTGGAATGAGATGGAACGACTGAAACACGAACCCAATGTGTGTTCGCCGGAACTCTGCGCGCTGGCGGCGACGCAACTGCTCTGTGGCCACCCCGTCAATTCTGCATGAGCCACCGCTGGGTGCGTCGAGAAGCCCCAACAATGCCAGCAGGGTCGATTTGCCAGATCCGCTTCGACCGCAGATGGCGACCGACTCGCCGAGCTCGATCTCCAGCGTGGCATCGGCCAACGCAACGACAGCCGGGGGGAACTCGCGTCGCAGGCTCTCAGCCTGAAGGTAGGCCATGCTTCACCCTGGTGTTTCCGAGGTCGATCTGGGCACGCTGACTTCGGTCCCGGGCTCGATGTCGTTGACTTCGCATCGTCCACTCACGCACAACCCGACCGTGACGTCGAGGCGGCGTCCATCGACGAGCTCGACCCATGGTGCCTGTGGTGTTCCTCGAATCGCGACAGCATCGACAATGGCAATGTCGGTGACCTCGGCGACCACCACCTCTAGGCTGCCAGCAAGTGTGGTGTCGACCATGACGCCCTTGGCTGGCGTCACAGAGAACGGTGTGGTTGACGAGTTGGACTCGCCCTGTTGGGATTGCCCACCTTCGTCGCCACCGGAGTCCTTTCCTGCATCTGCGGTGGGCGAGGGTTCGGTGATCCGGTCTTTCACCGTGCCCACCAGGGCGCCTGCCCGTCGAACCGGCATGTCCTGTTTGATCCGCTCGGCTTCGGCGAGCGGCACCTGTAGGGTCAAGGCGAACGGGGTGCCAGTCAGGATACAGAGTGGCCCGTCAGCCATCTGGCCGACCGTTCCACACGCAGCCAACGGCGTGAGGGGGACCTGTGGAGTCATCAGGAACTCGGTTTTGGGGACTCCTGTGCTGCTGACCTGGGCCCCGGTACGCGGATTCCCGCCAGCATCCACTGGCGCGAAACTCCGGTCGCTGTAGAAATCGTACACGGCTCTTGCCGTTGTCCAACCGAATGTTGAACTCCTGATCTCGCCGTCGGCGAGCACATAGTGCAGGGCAATCAGTCCCGACTGGAGGGCAGCGACATCCCGGCCAGAGTCACCCTTTTTCAAGTCACGGAACAGTGGGGTATTGCCTTGGAGCAGGAAGATTGGCCGCTCGTTGACCACCCCGATCAGTTCCCCTGACTTCAGTGCCGAACCAGTTCCTGATCCCGGCCTGGTCACGACTCCGGTGGCCGTCACCTCGACACGGGTGGAGGGCACAACCTGTGCGCCGACGGGGACCACGTCGCGCAAGCTACCTCGTTCGACGAGCACCAACAGGGGAGGGATGGTGACGGGTTGTGGCCCCGTCGCGGTGAACCGGAAGACACCTTGCGCGGCCAAGGTGGCGCCAGCGACCGCGATCACGACGACTGCTGTGACAAGCACGCCCAGAGCAAATGGTCGAGCACTCGACTGGCCACTCATCTGTGCGCTCCTCGATCCTGATGGGGATTCCCGTGGCCAGACCGCCAGTGGGTGCCATCAGCCATCGATGATCGCTCGAGCTCGCTGCATGGACTCCCTCACTTTGCCCTGCATGGCCTGGACTTCGCCTTCATGTTCAACGACCCACGCGCCACCCTGAGCAGCAAAGACTTCAAGGAGACCCTCGCGGACCTTCGACTGTGTCTGGCAATCATAGTCGGTGGTCGCCAACCGTTGCTCTGCTGTATTCGGCGGTTCTCCCTCGTTTCGGTAGACGCCAAACATGGACTCTGCGAGCCTTTCTGCCCCGAGTGTGTCGGTGGCGACCTCATACCCGGCTTGTTTCATGCACGACCGATATTCCGGCAGGGCACGTTGTACGGCAGCCGTCCGACTCTGACCCAAGCTGCTCGACTGGATGTTGAGGACGGTCTCAAAGTTGTTGATCGTGACCGCATCGCGAACATCCCCGAAGACCGCTACAAATGCCTCTGCGCGGCACCCCGAGGTGTTCTCGACGGCTGTTGCGCCCCCAAGGTCAACGCGCACGGTGCCTGCCGCGGGGTCTCCGAGGAGATCGAGATCCAACTTTTCCCGCTGGTCGGACGGTAGTGACTCCTGGTAGGTGGCGATGGGATCACTGGTGCGACTGGTCGTTGCGTAACCACCGGTCCTGGCGTCCTCTCGACTGTAGAAGACGCCAGGTATGCCGGTGAACACGTCGCTTCGCCGCGGCTGGACTCCGGAGTTGAAGGGGATCGGATAGCCCTTGTCCACCAGGCAGTCCCGGGTGGCGATGCGCGTGGCTGCGCTCAGCTCGGGCGGAAGGTAGCTCAGATCAATGATCGCCTGCGCCCGATCGACAGACACCGCCTGTTCGGGGGTGCAGGCGGACCCTGCAGCTACGAGTGCCGCCGCGACGATGATCAGTACGGGCCGACCCCCGTAGCGCACCATCAGGCCTTGCGGAAGTGATCGGTCTTGTCATTGAACTTATCCTGGCCGCACAGCTCCAGTATTTTTGTTGCGCTGCCACCAATGGCAAACAGCGTCTCTTCGACGCCGCCGATGAGAACATTTCGTGCGTTGAACTTGGTGCTGGAAGTGTTCTTCACCCAAGACACCTGATCATCCTCTACACCGATGTAGGTGGTGCCGGATCCCGGATCGCTCCCGTTCAGGAGAGGGGTGGAGGTGGAGCTGCATCCTCCACGAGCCTCGAAGCTGTAGGCGGCCGCGGGACCTGTGCCGACAAGGCCAGCGATCAGCGCACCAGCCAACCCGCTCATGATGGCTACACGCTTGACGTTCTTGATCATGGTTCACAACCCCTTTGAGGTGGGATGCAGGACGTCGATGTCCTGTCTGTCGGGGGATGACCCCACCTCATGCGGATGACATTAGCCCCCCCCGCTGGCTGCAACTGGGTTAATACAATAGGTTTCCAAGCCTTACTTGATGTTTATGCCTTCTAGATATTCGAGTGTT
>JAKDKP010000251.1 GCA_030453285.1 Propionibacteriales bacterium | reverse complement strand
CCTTCTTGACGTTGCCGCCGGGGATGGCGTCCTTGACGGTGGCGACGATGGTGTCACCGATGCCGGCGTAGCGGCGTCCAGAACCGCCAAGCACACGGATGCACAAGATCTCCTTGGCACCAGTGTTGTCGGCGACCTTGAGTCGCGACTCCTGCTGGATCATGTATGTCTCCTGTATGTCTCACGGGTTCCCACACCGGCGGGCAGCATGCAGCGAGCGCCACCACGGTGGGCCTTGTGGAACGGGCTTGTGAGAATGCTCAGAACAGGTCCCCGTCGGCGTGAGATACCACGGGCACAGTCCTGCGCAACCGGACCAGCGTACAACAGGGCACGCGGACACGCTAATTGCCGAAGACCCAGCGCCAGCTGAGTGGTGGCGAGGAACGAGCCAGTGCGGCGGGCGAAACCGCACTCGGCTATTGGCTGCTCCAGATCAGGTCCCGGCCGTGGGGTGTGGCGGTGCCCAGGGTGCGCGCCCCGCCATCGGGCCAGGTCTGCAGGTCGATCCGGAACTCGTACCGATGGTGCTCGTCCGTTCCGGCCGGGACGGAGTGCGGCTCAAAGCTGAGGTGGGCCAGCGGAGCGGTCCGGGTCGCGGGGGGGCCCAGCTCGGCGAGTCGTGCCTCGATCGCCGCACGGTCGGGTCGCGAAAGGTACTGGCACATGATCGAATGCCACACCACGGTGATGTGACCGGCGGCGAGCGACACCCCGTTCAGGAACGACACCGCATCCTCACCGCGCACCCCAGCCGGCACCCGACGCGCAACCCTCAGGGCGCCACGCAGTCGTGCCAACCGCTCACTCATGTCGGGCCAGACGTACGAGGTCAAGGTGATCGCCCCCGCCTCGGTCGACGCATCCACCGGTGCGATGTCACAACCGACACGCTCAGCAATCCGCAGCTCGATGGACGGTACGCGCCCCGTCCAGGCCGACTCGAACACCACCGGACTCCCGGTGGGTCCGTACGACGTGCCTTCGGCGAAATACCGGTAGTGGTCGGCTCTCAGGTTCAGGCCGCCGCTGGCCCCGATCTCGTACAACCGGACCGGCAAGCCGATCGGCTCGACCAGATGCAGCAGACCGCCATACAGCGCGGCGGCACGACCCACCTCGTTGGTCTGGGGAGGCTGGACCAGGAGTGAGCGCACCTCGTCGGCACGCATCTGGAGGACCTGCTCGAAGGCTGCCCAGCCTCGCACCGCATCCCAGGCGCCATCAACGCTCGGGTAGTACGCCGCGAGCTCCGGTGCCGTACCGGAGAGCACCATGCGGTGGACCGCGGCCAACAGGCGCAGTCCGATCGCCTCCCCGAAGGGCCTGTCCTCGTACCCTGCCAACACGCGCACCGACACCCCACCGGCGCGTTGGTCGGCGACCAGGTGATCGAGCAGTTCGGCGTACATCTGCGAACCCAGGGCCGCGCAGGCGGCCGCCTGCCGCTGCAACGTCTCGGGCAGTTCCATGAGGGAAGACTAGAACGCCTCGGGTCGCCGAACTCCTCAGCACCGTACGGCCCCCCACCGTCACGATCCAACCGATGGGACGAATAGTCGGACGGATGTTGTCCGGATACATCGATAGCGTCTTTCGTTGACACATCACCTGGACAACTGGAGGCTTCACATGACTGCTCCCCTCGACATCGTGCTCGTGCCCGGCCTGTGGCTCAACGGCGCCACCTGGCGGCACGTGACACCGGCTCTCGAGGCCGCCGGGCACCGAGTCACCGCGCTCGCCCTGCCCGGCATGGCCTCGAAGGAGACCGACCGGAGCGGCATCACTGTCGCCGACCACGTCGCCGCCGTGGTCGCAGCCCTCGATGTCGCAGACTCCCCCGTCCTCCTGGTGGCGCATTCTGCGGGCTGCGGCATTGCGCATGCCGCTCTCGACGCCCGCCCCGACAAGGTCGTACGGGTGGTGCACGTCGGCGGGTTCCCCGGCAGTGATGGCGAGGCGCTGCTGCCCGGGCTGCCCGCCAAGGACGGTGAAGTGCCGATGCCGGACTGGGCCGAGATGGGCGAGCAGGCCAACATCGTCGACTTCGACGCCGACCAACTCGCCGCCTTGTACGCCGACGCGATCCCGGTCCCCGAGCGGGTGGTCACCGATCCAGTTCGGCTGACCGATGAACGTCGGTACGCGGTGCCGGCGACGATGGTCTGCCCTGAATACACCGCCGCCGATCTGCAGGAGTGGGTGGCCGGCGGCGACGTCCCCGAGCTGACCAAGATCAACTCCGTGTCGTACGTCGACCTCCCCGGCGGTCACTGGCCACAGACCACCCAACCCGACGCGTTGGCCACGATCATTCTCGAGCAGGCCCGTCGGTGACACCGCACCATCTGACCATCCAGCAGGCTCGGCGGATCGCCGTCCGCGCCCAGTTGCTCGAGGCTGATCGGCCGACCGATCTGCTCCAGGTCGTCCGGCGGTTGACACTGCTGCAGGCCGATGCGACCGTCGCCGTGGCGCCCAGCGCCGAACTGGTGCTGTGGAGCCGACTCGGCGCAGACCATACCCGCGGTGATCTCGACGCGGCGCTCGCCGCGGGAACGGTGGTGGAGATCCAGGGGATGATCCGGCCGGCCGAGGACGTCGCCCTGCTCACCGCCGAGATGGCGGCCTGGCCCACCCAGGCCTGGCAGGTGCCGGCCGCCGAATGGGTGCAGGCCAACGACGACGCCCGGCGCGACGTGTTGGCCAAGTTGTACGACGACGGGCCCCTTCCGGCGAGTGAACTCCCCGACACCACCGTCCTGCCGTGGCAGTCCGGCGGCTGGAACAACGACCGCAGTCTGCGGATGCTGCTGGAGCGGATGGTGGAGAGGGGTGAGATCGCCACCGCCGGCCGTGACGGTCGGGAGCGGTTGTGGGACCTGGCCGAACGGATCTACCCCGAGACTCCGCCCGTACCGCTGGCCGAGGCACGGCAGATCCTGGCCCGTCGGCGGCTCGCCGCGCTTGGCCTGGCGCGCGCCAAGGCAGCGAAGACACCGGCGGAGCCGAACGATGTGGGGCCTGTCGGCGAAGTCGCCACCATTGAGGGAGTCCGGGGCCGCTGGCGGGTCGACCCGGCGTACCTGCTGGATGACTTCACCGAACGTGCGGCGATCCTCTCGCCGTTGGATCGGCTGGTGTTCGACCGCAAGCGGATGGTCGACCTCTTCGACTTCGACTACCAGCTGGAGATGTACAAGCCCGCGGCAAAGCGTCGGTGGGGCTACTGGGCCATGCCGATCCTGTACGGGGACCAGCTGGTGGGGAAGGTCGACGCCACCGCGCAGCGCGACGGCGGCGTGCTACGGATCAACGCCGTGCACCAGGAGGCGCCCCTCGACGAGGAGACCCGGACCATGATCAACGATGAACTGGTCAGCCTCGCCGACTTCCTTGGTCTCGGCCTCGAACAGGATTGACGACCTCGTACGGGAGGAAACGCAAGAACCGCGCCACCACAAGGGTGACGCGGTCCTGACAGAGTCAGCGGTAGCTGATCACTTGGCCTTCTCGATGATGCGGACCAGACGCCAGCGCTTGGTCGCCGACAGCGGGCGGGTCTCCATGACGACCACACGGTCGCCCTCACCCGCCTCGTTGTTCTCGTCGTGCACCTTCAGCCGCAAGGTGGTGCGCAGCACCTTGCCGTACAGCGGGTGCTTCTTGCGGTCCTCAACAGCGACGACGACAGTCTTGTCCATCTTGTCGCTGACCACATAGCCCTCCCGGACCTTGCGGCGACCGCGGTCAGGGTCGGTCTGCGCGATCTCGGCAGCGACATTGTCGCTGTCGACATTCTCCAAGGACCGGTCGAGGTCCTCGGTCGGAGTCGTGGTGGATTCACTCATGGTCACGCCTTCTCATTCGTGGTCGCGTCAACGGCGTCCGGATCGTCGACGATGCCCAGGCTGCGTTCCTGCAGCACGGTGTAGATCCGGGCAATGTCCTTGCGAACCTCGCGCAGTCGACCGTGGGACTCCAACTGACCGGTCGCGGCCTGGAAGCGGAGCGTGAACAGCTCCTCCTTCAGTTCGAGAACCTTTTCGTTCAGTTCGGTACGTCCAAGGTTGCGCAGCTCGGCTGCGGTGGCAGTCTTCGCCATCAGAGGTCACCTGCCTCGCGCTTGATGAAGCGGGCCTTCATCGGCAATTTGTGGATGGCCAGCCGCATGGCCTCCCGGGCCACATCCTCGTCCACGCCCGAAATCTCGAACAGAACGCGTCCTGGCTTGACATTCGCGACCCACCACTCGGGTGAGCCCTTACCGGAACCCATCCGGGTTTCGGCGGGCTTCTTGGTCAGCGGGCGATCGGGGTAGATGTTGATCCACACCTTGCCACCACGCTTCATGTGACGAGTCATCGCGATACGCGCCGACTCGATCTGCCGGTTGGTCACGTACGACGGCTCCAGTGCCTGGACGCCGTAGTCACCGAACGACAGCTTGGTGCCGCCCTTGGCCATCCCGGTGCGCTTGGGATGGTGCTGCTTGCGGAACTTGACCTTACGAGGAACCAACATCGCCGATCATGCCCCCGTTTCCTGGGTCGTTGCGGTGCTCACGGCACCAGCGTTCTCTGCGGCTCCGGCGGGAGCCTCGGTACGGCCCTGGCCAGCGCCGTCGGCGCGTGCCGAACCGGGCGCGCCGTCGGCGCGTACCGAACCGGGCGCGCCGTCGGCGCGTACCGAACCGGGCGCGCCGTCCGCGCGCCCCCCACCGCCCCGCGCGGGCAGGGCCCCCCCGGTCGGCCCAC
>JAKDKP010000250.1 GCA_030453285.1 Propionibacteriales bacterium | reverse complement strand
GATTCATGCCGCACCGAGTGCCCTCCGAGCGACCAGTGAGGGCTCCACTTCCTGCACGCCCAGACGGCGAAGCAGGGCGGTGCGACCGCTGGGGGTGAACAGGGACCGGCCCACCAGCCGGTGCCAGGCACGGATCCGATGCGGGTCGTGCGTGCGTCCGATTGCCTGGTCGGCATCCTCGAGGATCCGGACCGCCCGGTACAACAGGTCGTCAGCAACGTAGCCACGACGCGTCCAGCCGGCACGAAGAATCCGTCCCTCCCGTCGGAGATCGGCCCTGCGTTGCCGGTCCGCACCGTGCCATCGGCCGTCGTACTCGTGCAGACGCCGTGTGCCGACCAACCACAGGTCACCTCGCGCGACGAACGTCCCATCGGTGGCGGACACCTCGTGCTGAGCCCGTACGGGAATGCCGCAGGCATGGTGGAGCTCGGCCAGCAGAACCTCCCAGATCGACTCGTGTCGGGCGTCGGTGCGTGCCAGCACTCGTCGAAGGGCACGCATGCCTCGGTCTGATGGTGCGGCCACCTGTCGCAGTTCGGCGAGGGTGCAGGCACCGGAACGCACGGCCGCGGTCACCACGCAGACAAGATCAAGTTCGGACAGGTGTCGGGCGCAGGCGGCGATGATCTCGGATGCCGGGTCCACCCGCAGACCGTTCATGATGTCGTACGGGACGGTCCGCTTCCGGCGGATCGAGACCAGCCCCGCGCGGCGCATTCGGTGGTCGGGGCCGTGAGCCGCGAGTACGGGCACCTGGGCGGGAAGTGGCGGGAGCCACCAATCCCGAATCGCGGCCGCCGTCAGGTGGGTCCATCGCGCATCCGGTGGCAGCACCTCCTGCCAGGCCAGCAGCACGCTGGCACGATCGTTCGGCTCCGCACGCAGATGGACACCGGTGGTGACCCGACACCAGCGTCGGGGCAAGTATTGGCTACGGATGGTGCGTTCGGCCCTGATGCTCTCCATGGGCCAACTCTGATCGACAGCGCGTTGCCCGACACGTCAATGGAGCCAGGCCTGTGGACAGTGGGTGATCAAGCGTGGCGCCCGGACGACACTTCGAGGTGTCTGTTGTGTCGAGTGGTCGCTCGGAGGGCATCTGCCTCGGGTGGACCGACCTCCCGGTGACCACTGACTGCCATCCGTCCGCTCGTCCCACCCGAGACCCCTTCGCCCGAGGCCCCTCCCACTGATCGTCGACAGCCGCCAGCACGCGCAGTTCTCGGTTCGGTGAGCAGCAGGTGACGGTACGGAGTTGCGTACAACTTCGCACTGCCACCGCCAGTCAGGCTGGTGAGCGGGCCCACTGGGACCCCACAACCGAGAGGTTTCACCATGACGTCCAAGACTTTCTCCTCCGTGACCAAGGGGATGGCCGGAGCAGCCGCCGCGCTGGCCATCGGCGCCGTCGGCCTGCTGGCCCCGACCGGCGCCGAGGCGGCTTCGGCGCCGAGAGGCACCGTCACCGTTGACGGGCTGAACGTGCGCAGCGCACCGACAACGAACTCGTCGCGAGTCGTCACCGTCGACCGGGGCACCACGTTCGAACTGCGCTGCCTCACCGAGGGCCCGTCCGTCGGCGGCAACACCACCTGGTTCGCGGTCGGCCCCGACGTTGGCAAGTGGGTGTCGGCCAACTACGTCGATGCGCGGGGCACCATCCCGTTCTGTGGCGAGGGCAATGTGGTGACCGCGACCGTGAGTGGCGATCCGGTGCTGAACTCGTTCAACGGTCCGTCGATCAAGGACGAGTCGGTGAACGAGTACCAGCCCGGCGACGAGGCCAGGGTCCTGTGCACGGTCACCACCAGCAAAGTCTCGGGCTCGGCCGAGTGGTACCGGACCCCGGAGGACTGGCTGCCCGGTGAATACGTGAACCTGCCGGCGGGTACGGACCTGCCGATCTGCTGATCGTGACGGGGTGGCCACGTCTGCGCACCGAATGGTCGATCGGAGGTCAGTCCCGTTCGGCCGAGTCACCTCCGAACGGCCACTCGGCGATGCTCGACCTGGTGCACCGTCCTGGCGGCGACGACGGTGAGGACGTCTCAGAAACGGGTGGACCAGCCGGTGGGCGGGCCCAGCCACAGCAGGAAGCTGGTCACCGCGGCGATGCCCATCACGACGATCAGCACGGTGAGAATCGGGTGGGTCAGCAGGAAGCCACGCACGCGTTCCACAAAGCCTGCGCCGGGGCCGGTCTCGGCCGGACGCCATGACCCCTCGAGGCGGTTGTTGCGCTCCAGCCAGCGGTCGTACGGATAGGTCGCGTACGGCACGAAGGTGGTCAGCACCCCCAGACCGATCAGCTTGATCGACCAGCGCTGGTTGAGGCCGACGAAAACGGCGGTGAACAGGTACGACAGGAAGGTCAGGCCGTGCGCCAGGCCGACCACCGGAATGACCGCCTCGGTGATGCCGGTGTACTTCAGCACCATCCCCAGCAGCAGGCCGGTCCAGGTCACCATCTCCGCGACCGCGACGATTCGGTAGAGCCGGCGAGGCGTGAGCGATCTGGTGGTGGTGGCGGTGCCGGTGGTGCTGCTCACGGGGACTTCCTTCTGCGAGATGAGGGATGCTGATTCGCTCCTCAGCCTAGTGGCGCTGCGCGATGGGCCCATCCATCGATAGGTTGATCTGTCACCGGCACGACGAAGACCCCGTACGCCTGGTGTACGGGGTCTTCGTCGGTGTGGTCGGTGGCCTCAGCTCAGGCGGGCACTCTCGTCATGGATCTCGAGCGCAACCTGCTTGAGCTTGTCGGCGTGCTCCTTGCCGTGGTGGGCACAGAAGAGGAGCTCGCCCGCCGGCAGGGTGACCCGTACGTACGCCTGGGCGCCGCAACGATCACAGCGGTCGGCAGCGGTCAGCGTGGCGTCCTCGACAACAGTGGTGCTCACTCGGGGCCTCTCTCTCCTCGGTCATCTCCTCCAGTGACGCATCTCCGCCGGATTTCCCCCATCGGTGATGCGCCCTGCTGGTGGTGCAACGGGCGACCGAGGGGATTTTGTTCCCGCTCCGTCGGTCCCGTGACACCGGCCGCTCCTCAGCGACGTGATCGAAGACTACCCGCCGACCGGCGCGGTTCGAGGACTTTTCCACCGATGGCGGAACGCGCGTGTCGTACGGGCGCTGTCGGCTCCGGCGGATCGGCCGTTCTTCGTTGTGCCTGCGTGGTTTCGACCGGGTTTCGGCCTAGGCTCACCGGGTGCCACCGAAGCAACCGTCCGACTACGAAGCCCGGCATCTGCTCGTCCTCGAGGGACTGGAGGCCGTCCGTAAACGGCCCGCGATGTACATCGGCTCCACCGACACCCGTGGCCTGATGCACTGCCTGTGGGAGATCATCGACAACGCCGTGGACGAAGCGCTCGGCGGCCACGGGGAGGAGATCGATGTGCTGCTCGGCCGTGACGGCCGGATCAGTGTCACCGATCGCGGGCGCGGTATTCCGGTCGATGTGGAGCCGCGCACCGGGTTGAGTGGAGTCGAGGTGGTGTTCACCAAACTGCACGCCGGCGGCAAGTTCGGGGCCGGCTCGTACAACGCCACCGGCGGCCTGCACGGGGTCGGCGCGTCGGTCGTCAACGCCCTGTCCTGTCGCCTGGATGTTGAGGTGGACCGCAATTCGACGGTGTGGGGGATGTCGTTCTGCCGCGGCGTTCCCGGCACCTTCGCCGGCGATGGCCCGGATGCGAAGTTCACTCCCGGCGGCGGCCTGGCCAAGCTGGGCAAGGCCAAGCGTGGTGTCACCGGCACCCGGATCACGTTCTGGCCCGATCGGCAGATCTTCACCCGCGAGGCCGACCTGTCGGCCGACCTGCTGGACAACAGGGCCCGGCAGACCAGCTTCCTGGTGCCAGGGCTCGGCCTGCGGATCCGTGACGAACGTGCCGAGCAGGTGGTGGAGGAGTACTTCAAGCACGACGGCGGCATCACCGAGTTCTGCGAGTACCTGGCCCCCGACGGCTCGGTGACCGACATCCTGCGGCTGCAGGGGAGCGAGAAGTTCACCGAGACCGTGCCGGTGCTCGACGACGCCGGCCACATGACCGCTACCGATGTGGAGCGGGATCTCGATGTCGATGTGGCCGTCCGATGGGGGACCGGGTACGACACCACCACTCGATCGTTCGTGAACGTGATCGCCACCCCCAAGGGCGGCACCCACGTCACCGGCTTCGAACGTGCGGTGACCAAGGCGGTGACCAAATCACTGGAGGGGACGCGTCTGCTGAAGTCGGGCGACGACGTCATCCGTGACGATGTGCTGGAGGGGATGACGGCGGTGGTGACGGTCAGTCTTGCCGAGCCGCAGTTCGAGGGACAGACCAAGGAAGTCCTCGGCACCCCGGCCGTCTCGCGGATCGTGACCCGGGTGATCGAGTCCGAGCTGGGCGCCTTCCTCTCCTCCTCGAAGGCCGCCACCAAGGCACAGGCACGCCAGTTGATGGAGAAGGTCGTCTCGGCCTCCCGTACGAGAATCGCGGCCCGTCAGCACAAGGAAACCCAGCGCAGGAAGAACGCGTTGGAGTCGTCGACCCTGCCGGCCAAGTTGGTCGACTGCCGCAGCGTCGACGGGGAACGCTCCGAGCTGTTCATCGTCGAGGGCGACTCCGCCCTGGGCACGGCCAAGCTGGCCCGCAATTCGGAGTTCCAGGCGCTGCTGCCGATCCGCGGCAAGATCCTGAACGTGGAGAAGGCCTCCGTCGGCGACATGCTCAAGAATGCCGAGTGCTCCTCGATCATCCAGGTCGTCGGGG
>JAKDKP010000249.1 GCA_030453285.1 Propionibacteriales bacterium | reverse complement strand
CGCTGTGCCCCTATAGCTCAGTCGGTAGAGCGTCTCCATGGTAAGGAGAAGGTCTGCGGTTCGATTCCGCATGGGGGCTCTGGAGCCAGACTCCATGGCGGGGTAGCTCAGTTGGTGAGAGCGCACGACTCATAATCGTGAGGTCGCGGGTTCGAATCCCGCCCCCGCTACCACCATCTGCGCCCACCACGCGCAGTGCGCGACACAAGTGACGGATTAGACGAAACCGAGGGACCATCATGGCCAAGGCATCTGACGTACGGCCGAAGATCACGCTTGCCTGCACCGAGTGCAAGGAGCGGAACTACATCACCAAGAAGAACCGGCGCAACGACCCGGATCGCCTGGAGCTCAAGAAGTTCTGCCCGAGGTGCCACTCACACACCGCGCACCGCGAGACCCGCTGATCTCGATCCACCGCTGAGCCGGCACACCTGTGGCCGGCCGCGACTGACATTGTCGAACCCGCTCGCCCTTCGGGGCGGCGGGTTCGTCACTTTCCGCGGCGATAGCCTGAACGCGTGTCGATCCCACCTGATGACAGTTCCTCCGACCGCGCGGTCCGAAACGGCCCTTCCTCGACGTTGGCCGGCCGGACGTATCCACCGACCACTCCGTACGTCGTGTCCGCCGCCAAGGTGGACGAGTTCGCCGCGGCTCTGGCCGGGGATGAACACCCCGGCGGCCCCGACCAACGGCTGTCGCCCCTCGTCGCGCCGCCGACCTTCGCCATCGTGGTGGCCGCCCGCGCCTGGGAATCGATGTTCGACGACCAGGAGCTCGGCCTGGCCCTGGAGCGCATCGTGCACGGCGACCAGAGGTTCACCGTCGCCCGACCGCTGCGCGTGGGCGACGAGGTGACCGCCACCCTCACCATCGACCGCATCCTGCAACGCGGGGGAGCCGACATGATCACCTCGAGCGTCGCCATCGCCACCACGGCGGGGGAGCCCGTCGGCACCGCGACCGCCACCTTCGTCCACACCCCGGCGCCCGTCACCGATCAGCCCGTCACCGATCAGCCCGTCACCGATCAGCCGGCCACCGCTGGGCCTGCCAGTGCGGCCCCCGGCGAGAGCACCCAGGGAGTTGACCAGTGACCACGGAGCCATCCGCCAACCGCGTCGGGGCCGACCGCGTCGAGAAGGGGAGTGAACTTCCGTCGAGGACGCACCGGTTCACCCGGGCCGACCTGGTTCGGTACGCCGGGGCCTCGGGTGACTTCAACCCGATCCACTGGTCGGATCGGGTGGCCAGTGCGATGGGCCTGCCCGGGGTGATTGTGCACGGCATGTTCACCATGGGGGTGGCCGTCGGTATGGTCAGCGACTGGGCTGGAGGGCCGGACCGGGTGATCTCCTGTCGGACCCGCTTCACCAAGCCGATCGTGGTGCCTGACGATGCCGAGGGGGTCGAGATCAGCATCACCGGCCGGGTCACTGCCGTCGACGGGCCCCACGTCACCGTCGCGGTGGACGTGCGCTGCGACGACGACAAGGTGCTCGGGGCCACCGTCGTCGAGGTGCGCCGTGGCTGATCATGATCGTGGCGGGGCTGAGGGGGAACGGCTGGCCGACCACACCACGCTGCGTGTCGGTGGGCCGGCTCGGCGCTGGGTGCACGCCCAGACCGAGGACGAACTCATCGAGGCGGTGGCTGCCGCCGACGCGGCCGGCGAGCCCGTGCTGTTGCTCGGGGGCGGCTCCAACCTGGTGATTGACGACGCCGGTTTCGACGGCGTCGTTGTGCTGATCGAGACCCGCGGGGTACGAGTCACCGACACCAGCGCCTGTGGGGGAGCCGAGGTGCATGTCGCCGCCGGCGAAGTGTGGGACGACCTCGTCGCCCGTGCGGTCTCCGAGGGCTGGGCCGGTGTGGAGGCCCTGTCCGGCATTCCCGGACTCGTCGGAGCCACCCCGATCCAGAATGTTGGTGCCTACGGGGCCGAGGTGGCCCAGGTGGTCGCCCGAGTGCGCACCTGGGATCGGCGCGAGGGGCGGATCAGCACCATGGCCGCCGCAGACTGCGCCTTCTCCTATCGGAACTCGGCGTTCAAGTCCGACCCCCAGCGATGGGTGGTGCTCGAGGTCGTCTTCACCTTCGAGCAGGCCGATCTCTCGGCCCCCATTCGCTATGCCGAACTGGCGCAAGCCCTCTCGGTGGAGATCGGTGAACGCACCCTCGCGACCCAGGTGCGGGAGGCCGTCCTGTCCTTGCGGGCCGGCAAGGGGATGGTGTTGGACGCGGCCGACCATGACACCTGGAGTGCCGGCTCGTTCTTCACCAACCCGCTGCTGGACGCCGACGAGGTGGAGCGCCTGCCCGCCGATGCCCCACGATTTCCTGCCGGTGACCAGGTCAAGAGCAGTGCGGCCTGGCTGATCGAACATGCCGGCTTCACCAAGGGGTACGGCCAGGGTTCGGCCAGGTTGTCGACCAAGCACACCCTGGCGCTCACCAACACCGGGAATGCCACCTCGGCCGACGTGCTGGCGCTGGCCCGCGAGGTGCGTGACGGCGTACGGGACCGATTCGGCATCACTCTGGTGAACGAGCCGGTCATGATCAACTGCGAACTCTGAGAGCCCCATCATGATCAACAACTCCATGATCAACAACGCATTGATCAACCGGGTCACCGTGCCGCACCATCGTCGGTTCGACGTCTGGGCCCCGATCCCCGAACGCGTGCGCCTGGTGGTCTCGAGCGGCGGGGCCCCCGATGAGGTGATCGAGATGCGCCGGGCCGACGATCGATGGTGGTCGGTCGACGACGAGGTGATCACCCGGTACGCCGGGGAGGTGGACTATGGCTACCTGTTGGACGACGACGACACGGTGCTCCCCGATCCCCGATCACGATGGCAACCCGACGGAGTGCACGGCCGCAGCCGGACGTACGACCTGGGCGAGTACGAGTGGGCCGACGCCGGCTGGACCGGCCGCTCGGTGGCTGGTGCGGTGATCTACGAATTGCACATCGGCACCTGGACCCCTGAGGGCACTCTCGACGCGGCGATCGACCGATTGGATCACCTGGTCGATCTTGGCGTCGACTTCGTCGAACTGCTGCCGGTGAACGCGTTCAACGGTGAGCACAACTGGGGGTACGACGGTGTCGCGTGGTTCGCCGTGCAGCACACCTACGGTGGGCCTGCGGCCTACCAGCGGTTTGTTGACGCCTGTCACCGGCGCGGTCTCGGCGTGATCCAGGACGTGGTGCACAATCATCTCGGCCCGAGCGGCAACTACCTGCCGAGATTCGGCCCCTATCTGTCCGGTACGGGGACCAGCACCTGGGGGGCCAAGATCAACATCGACGGACCAGGGTCTGACGAGGTGCGCGCCTTCATCCTCGACAACGTGGCGATGTGGTTCACCGGCCTGCACGTTGACGCGCTGCGCCTTGACGCGGTGCATGCGCTCTCGGATCACACGGCGGTGCATCTGTTGGAGGAGATGGCGATCGAGACGGCGGCTCGTTCGGTGCACCTGGGGCGACCGCTCGGCCTGATCGCCGAGTCGGACCTGAATGATCCGAAGTTGATCATGGATCGGTCGGCCGGTGGATATGGCCTGGATGCGCAGTGGAGTGACGACTTCCACCACGCGCTGATCACCAATCTGACTGGCGATACCCGTGGTTGGTTCGGCGACTTCGCCTCGCTGGACGCCCTGGTGAAGGTGATCAACTCCGGCTTCCTCCACGATGGGGCTGAATCGACCTTCCGTGGGCGACGCCATGGGCGGCCGATTCCGCTTCAAGCGGTGCCGACCACGGCGCTCACCGTGTACGCGGCCAACCATGACCAGATCGGCAATCGTGCCGACGGATCGCGGCTGCGCACGCGGCTGAGTGATCGACAGCTCGCATTGGCGGCAACCCTGGTCCTGCTCAGCTCGCACACGGTGATGATCTTCGCCGGCGAGGAGTGGGGCGCCGGCACCCCCTGGGCGTTCTTCACCTCGCACCCCGAACCCGAACTTGGCCGGGCGACTGGGGAGGGCCGGATCGCCGAGTTTGCGGCCATGGACTGGGATGTCGCCAGCATCCCCGACCCACAGGAGCCGGCCACGTTCATCCGGTCCAAGATCAACTGGGACGAACCGGAGGCCGGCCCGTACGCCGAACTGCTGGCCCATCACCAAGTGCTCACTGCCCTGCGGCGCGGGGAGCCCGCCATCACCGATCCCCGCTTTGGTGCGCATCGTGCCTGCGCCGGCGGCGACAGGGAGCGTTGGCTGCGGGTGGACTCCGGCCCGATCACCGTGGTGGCCAACTTTGACATCGACGACCGCACGGTACCGTTGCTCGGGGCCGGTGCTGCCGAGGTGCTGTTGAGTGTCGGCGAGGTCGACCTCGGCGACGGGCAGGTCATCCTCGGCGCCCACAGCCACGTGGTGCTGCGCCGATCTTCGGCGCACTGATCGAGGGATTCCCGCACGTACGGTGTGGTGAACCGCGCATTCGTCGGAACTGGTGGTCGGGCGGTTCGGAAGGCTGCCAGTGGTGGCGGGCCGGACGCGCCGGGGCGGACAGCGTGGCCCATCGGGGGTTCAACGTTCACAAGGAGTCTGTCTTTCGGTGCGGTGGCCGGGGAAATGAGAACACAGCATCTCTCGTGCAGTACCGAGGATCTCTCGAGCCGTACGGGCCCGGTCGAGGGCTTGGAACGGGCGGTCGCCGCACACGAGGGCGGCGGCCGCCGAAGGCCGGAGCGGTTGGGGAACGCGCGTTGTTGCACCAAGGCGGGACGTTCACCGTTACCTGTAGCGGGTTGTCCGCC
>JAKDKP010000248.1 GCA_030453285.1 Propionibacteriales bacterium | reverse complement strand
CCGAACCGTGGCCAGCCCCGGCAGGCAGCCGGAGAGATCGAGCCCGGCGGCAGCCAGCATGCCGATCGCCAACGTCGCGTTGGCGACGTTGTGCGCGCCCGGCAGCCCCACCACGGCCTCGTGGCGGATCCCGAGGACGTCCACCGCGATCCTCGTGCCGCTGCCCGATTCGGGACGAGACGACAACACGCGCACGTCGGCCGACGCCCCGGAGGGGCTGACCGTGGTGAGGGCGATCTCCTGGGCCGTACGGATTCGCTCGGCCAGACCCCGGCCGCGCTCGTCGTCGACGTTGACCACCGCATGGCGGGTGTGGGCGGGGGTGAACAGTTGCGCCTTGGCCTCGAAGTACTCATCAAGGGTGTGATGGAAGTCGAGGTGATCAATGCCGAGATTGTTGAATCCGGCGACGTCGAACTCGATCGCGTCGGCGCGCTGCAGGGCGAGAGCGTGTGAAGAGACTTCCATGGTCATCGCATCCGCGCCACGTGCCACCAGGGTGGCCAGGATCCTTTGCAGGTCAGGGGATTCCGGCGTCGTCACCGTGGTGGTACGGACTCCGACGAGGGGCTCGCCGTCCAGCAGGAATCCGACGGTGCCGATCAGTCCGACATGGCGGCCGGTGGCCCGCAGGCAGGAGTCGATCATGAAAGCGGTGGTGGTCTTGCCGTTGGTGCCGGTGACACCGAAGGTCAGCATCTGCCTGGCCGGCTCGCCCATCAGCAGCGCCGCCGCATCGGCCATCGCTCGGCGTGGATTCGGTGAGACCAGCAGGGGCAACAATCGGGCATCCTCGGTGCGCGCCAGTTCGGTGCGGGCCAGTTCGGTGCGCGCCAGCTCGACCCCGGCCGCATCGGTCAGGATCGCCACCGGCCCGCGAGCGACCGCCTGGCCGGTGAAGCGGGCACCGTGGGTGCGCTCCCCGGGCAGGGCCACCCACAGCTCACCGGCCGCGACCGTACGCGAGTCGTGACCGATGCCCACCACCGCAATGTCGCGCAGGTCGAGGTCACCGGGCGCAGGGGTCACACCGAGCTCGCCGCCGGGCGCCGAGTCGGCGGTCACCAGGTCGGCGCCGATGGCTCGAGCCAGAGCACCCAGCGACATCATCGGCAGGCCAGAGTTCGGTGGCTGCTGCCCACTCGTCGCCGTCTGCCCGCCATTGCCTGTTTGCACGGCCGCCACGCTACCGATGGACCCGCAAGGTCACCATTCCTGACCCCCGGTCGTCGGCTTGGTTGTCGAGGGCAGGACGCCGTAGCGCGGCAGGGCGAACTCCATCACGTCGCGGAACAGCGGACCGGCCGTCCGGGCACCGGAATCGCCACCACGGACATCGTCGAGGACGACATAGGTGAGGATTTCGGGGTCCTCGATCGGCGCAACCCCGACGTAGGAGGTGGTCCGCCCGCGATAGCAGTTGCAGTCGGCGTTGTAGCGCTGGGCCGTGCCGGTCTTGCCGCCGGAGCGGTAGTTCTGCACGCCCACCATCTTCTGGTAGCCGTCGCGGTCGAGGATGGCCTCCATCATCGAGGTGACCATGGTGGAGGTCTTGTCCGACACCACGCGACGAGGCTCTGGCCGTGTCACCTCGACAGGGTTGCCGTTCGTGTCGGTGGCGCCCTTCACGATCGTCGGTGGGTTGTAGACCCCGCCGTTGACGATCCCGGCAACCGCGGCAGCCTCCTGGACCGCGGTGACCGAGAGCCCCTGACCGAAGGCGATCTGATCCCGGGAGTAGTCGGGCATGTCGCGGGAGGGCAGGTAGCCCGCGGCCTCACCGGGCAGCTCGATGCCGGTCGGCTGACCGAGGCCGAAGTCACGCAGCCGGTCGTACAGGCGTTGCTTGGGGATTTGCCGCGCCACCAGCACCGTGCCGATGTTGGAGGACTTGGCCAGAATGCCGCGCGGGGTCAGCTTGATCTGACCGTGTTCCCAGACGTCCTTGATCTTCAGGTCGCCGGACTGGATGCGACCCGGCACCACCACGCGCGTGTCGTCGGCGGCCTTGCCGTCGTCGATCACCGCCGCCATGGTGAGCACCTTCTGCACCGACCCCGGCTCGTACGCCGACTGCACGGCCCGGTTGCCAAGGTCGTCGGGCTTGCCGGCACCGGGCTTGTTGGAGTCGAAGCTCGGGTAGTTCGCCAGGGCCAGCAGCTCGCCGGTCTTGACGTTCATCACCACCACCGTGCCGGTCTTGGACTTGGTGTCCTTCGCCTGCTGGGCAAGACCGCGTTCGACCATCCACTGCAGCTCGGCGTCAATGGTGAGCTGGTAGTTGGTGCCGTTGACCGCCTTGTCGAGGACATTGCTGCCGAGCGGGATCCGGTTGCCGTTGGGCGCCTGGTCGTACACCTCCTTGCCGTCGGTGCCGGACAGCTGATCGTCCATCGACAGTTCGAGACCACCCTGACCCTTGCCGTCCCACCCGGTGAATCCGACGATGTTGGAGGCCAGGCCGTTGTTGGGATAGCTGCGGATCGGGTCGACCTCGCGGTAGATGCCCTTCAGCTCGCGATCATTGAGTTCGGCGACCACCCGGGCGTACGTGGCCGCCGGCACCTTCTTGGCGACATAGGCAAACCGTGCGTCGGGCTTGGTCAGGGCCGGCAGATAGTCGGCCGGTTGTCCGCCGAGGTGGGAGACCAGCACATCGGCGATCGCTGCGGCATCGGGCGAGGTCAGTGTGGGATCAGCGGTGATGGCGAACGCCGGCTCGGTGGTGGCCAGCACACTGCCGTAGGCATCGGTGATCTCGCCGCGAGCGGCGGGAATCGGCTGGGCCTGCTGCAGCCGGGCGGCCGCCGCAGCAGCGTCGCCTTCGGTGTCGAAGGCCTGTACCTGCAACAGCCGACCGGCGCACAAGGACAGCAGGATCGCGCAGACAACCAGCACGGCGTTCAGCCGGGTGGCCGTCCGACTCAGCGGCCAGTGCACTGGCTGCGGCCTCGGATTCGATCGCGCGGGCGGCCGCCGGTGTCCGGCCCCCGAGCGGGTCCTGGCCTTGGCGGTCCGTGAGGTGCCCGAGCTGCGCGGGGAGCCAGAGGTGCGCGAGGAGCCAGCACCGTTGGCGGGGCGCCTGCTCGAGGTGCCCGACCTGGTGGATCCCGCGGCGCTGGTGCCGCCAACACGTACGGAACGGGCCTGCGGCTTCCGACGATCGTCGCTCATCTGCTCAACCCCTCTCGTCGCTCTGCTGCTGCTTCTTCTGGTCCGTCTTCTTCTGGTCCGTCTTCTTCTCGTCGGCCTTCTTCTGCGCTGCCTTCTTCTCCTCCGCTGCCTTCTTCTCCTCCGCGGCCTTCTTCTCCTCCGCCTTCTTCTCCTGGGCTGCCTGCCGCTCCTCGGCGGCCTTCTTCTGGCGCGCCTCGGCGGCCTTGCGTTCGGCGTCGATCTCGGCGGGGGTGTTCACCGTCGCGCGAACCTCGGACCCGTTCGCCTTTTCGGTATCCCCGACGATCCGGCCATCGGGCAGTACGAGGAAGGCCTGATGCAGATTGGGGCGCATGCCAAGTTTGGCGGCCTGGCTGGCCAGCCGTGCCGGAGAACGAGCCTGGTCGACCTGGGTCTGCAGCTCGGCCTCGGTGTAGGCCAGCGAGGTGGCCTGCTGCTGCTGGTCCATCAGGGCGAAGGACTGCTGCTGGAGTTGGGTGTTCAACACGAGCAATCCGGCCATGCCGACGCCGAGAATGCTGGCCAGTACGAACAGGAAGGGCAGTCTCCGCAACCGGGGAACCCCCGCCGGCACCGACCGGAGTTCGGTGTTGCGGCGGTTCGCGCCGTCGGGTGCACCGTCTTCATCCCGTCGAGTTTCGTCCCATCGATGGGTACTCGTCGTCACAGCACTCATGCCGCCACCTCCTTGATCCGTTCTGCGGCGCGCAGCTTGGCTGACGCGGCGCGGGGGTTGTGCTCGATCTCGTCCGTACTCGGCACCTCGGCGCCCCGGGTGAGGAGCCGTAGCTCCGGCTGCATCGACTCGGGGATCACCGGAAGGTGGCGAGGCGCCTGGCTGACCGACCCTCGGGCGAACGCCCGCTTCACCGGCCGGTCCTCCAGCGAGTGGTAGGCCAGCACCGCGATCCGCCCGCCGAGGTCGAGCGCTGTGATGGCGGCAGGAATGGCCCGAGCAAGGACCTCCAGCTCGGCATTGACCTCGATCCGCAGTGCCTGGAAGGTGCGTTTGGCCGGATGCCCCCCCGTACGTCGGGTCGCGGCCGGGATCGCGTCCTGCAGCAGGGCCACCAGACGAGCCGATCGGGTGAACGGCTCGTCCTCTCGTGCGGCGACGATCCGCCGGGCGATCCGGTCGGCGAACCGCTCCTCTCCGTACGTGCGAAGGATGCGGGCCAGGTCTCGGACCGGGTATGTGTTGAGCACCGTGGCCGCCGTGAACTCCTGCCCCCCCATCCGCATGTCGAGGGGGGCATCGATTCGATAGGCGAAACCCCGATCCGTGCGGTCGATCTGCAGCGAGGAGAGGCCGAGATCCATCAGGATGGCCTGCACGGCATCGACGCCGGCATCGCTGAGCACGTCAGGAATCTCGTCATAGACCGCTTGCACCAGAGTGATGCGGTCGGCATGAGCCGACAGTCGCCGTCCGGCCAGCTGGAGAGCTTGCGGGTCACGATCGATACCGATCAGCCGGGCCCGCGGGCACGCCTCGAGCAGGGCGAGGGCGTGGCCACCCATGCCGAGGGTGCAGTCGAGGACGACCGACCCGGGTTCGGTCAGGGCGGGGGTGAGAAGTTCGAGGATCCGGTCGCGCATCACCGGGGTATGCAGACCGCCAATCTCGG
>JAKDKP010000247.1 GCA_030453285.1 Propionibacteriales bacterium | reverse complement strand
GGGTGGTTCCACCAGGGAACTGACCGAGGTGATGGCGCGATGCGACGTGGCCGATCATGATCAACACGACCGTCCCGTAAGGCGTCGGGCCCACCTCACCGTTGCCCGGTCCGGTGCCCGATCCCACGAGGTTGATCTTGGTGTGCTGGTCCGGGCGTTGTCGGTGTACGACGGTCCGGAGTGGACGGTGGACCGGCTGCAGTTGATCAGCTCCCGTCTCGGGGAGGGCCCCGGTGGTGGGCCGTTGCACGAGGTGGTCGACGAGTTCCCCTTCAGCGCCGGACACGGTGTCCAGTCCTCGGTCGTCTAGTCGTCACCGCGTGAGCGCAGGACGGTCAGCAGCCCACTCAGCGGCCGCGGAATCCGGTCATCGGGCACCGCGGCGGCCAACCGTGCGGCGTAGCTGATCTTGCGGCCGCTGGCGGAGCCGAAGAACCGGTGCAGTTGCGACTCCAATGACTGGCCGCGATGGGCGGGTTGTTGCTGCAGGCGCCGGAAGGTGGCCAGATCACCGAAGGCCGCGACCACCCGTACCACCTCGGTGGGGGTGAGTGCGGTGATCAGCTCCTCCTCCAGATCGCCATCGCAGACGAAGAATCCCCAGGACGCCAGGTCGGCCGGACCAGGGTGCGGAGCGCGAGGGTCCTCATCGATCAGGGCGCGCAGGAAGTGCGGTACCTCCGCGCGATCACACAGGCCGGTCAATCGCCGGCCCAGGCCACGCCGCCCGTACGTGCGGACGAAGCGTCCGATGCTGGTGGCTCCACCCATCGCCAGCACGTCTATTCCGGTCATCGAGAGTCCTCGGCGTTCGGCGAGGACCAGCACCGCAGCCCGGTCGCTGTCTCCCTCGACGAGCACCACCGTGTGGATGGGGTCGGCCGTCGCCTGCATGTGAGCATCCTTCCACTCGCGAGGCCCGGGGCCTGGTGATCACGACCCGAGAGGAACTCAAGGGCACAAACACGACACAGGATGACGTGATTTCCTACCAGACTTGTTCCGTCGTCGTTCGAAGGCGGTGCGCAGCCAAAGGGTTGCCCAGCCGCCCACCCACCGAGAAGGAGCATCACGTGACATCACGACTCAACCCCTGCCTCTTGTTCGACGGGAATGCCCGGGAGGCGATGACGTTCTATCAGTCGGTCCTTGGCGGAGACCTGGAGATCGGTACGGCCGCCGACTTCGGCGCCGCAGACCCGGCGGAAACAGACGACGACAAGGTCATGCACTCCACCTTGAACACACTCGACGGGTACACCCTCATGGCCTGGGATGCACCTGACCGTGTTGCCCATCGTCCAGGGAACAACGTTGCGGTCTTCATCGGTGGGACAGGAGAAGCACTGACCCGGCACTTTGTGGGCCTTGCGGAGAGCGGCACCGTGACATTGCCCTTGGACAAACAGCCCTGGGGTGACGTGGCCGGGTCACTGGTCGATCAGTTCGGAATCACCTGGATGTTCAATATCGATGCCGATGCCGATGTCTCAGATGCAAGCCACCGCTGACGCGGGGACTCAGTTTGCCAGTGTTGCCGATCCGGACCGGCGCGCCCGGGCGCCCATGATGGATGCCGCGAGAGCACTCAGCGCGGCCAGCACGCCGACGCCGACGAAGACGAACGGCAGGTCGTGCCACCAGAGCTTGACATGGTCGGGTTCCTCCATCGCGTTCATCACGATGACTCCGACGATGATGTAGCCGACCACGCTCATCGCCCAGACGGCCAATGAGATTCTCGACCACCAGGCGATCTGCACAGAACGGACGGTGACGGGCTCCGCCCTGGTCGCGGTCGTCGTCGGTGCCGTGGTCATGGGACCTCCCAGCGTTGGGTGCTCATACGCAGTGTAGCCACCAGGTGATGACCGTCGCCCCCGTGCGTAGGGTGGGGGCATGACCAAGTGGGAGTACGTGACCGTGCCGGTGCTGGTGCATGCCACCAAGCAGATCCTCGACAACTGGGGAGCCGATGGCTGGGAGTTGGTGCAGGTGGTGCCGGGGATGAACCCGGAGAACCTCGTCGCCTACCTCAAGCGTCCCATCGCCTCGAGTGAAGCCTCCGACGAGAGTGGTCGCGGATGAGCATCCAGCAGCGCCTCGACGAGTTGGGCGTGACCTTGCCGCCCGTCGCCGCACCGTTGGCCGCGTACGTTCCGGCCACCACCAGCGGCCGACGGGTGCTCACGTCGGGACAATTGCCGTTCGTCGACGGCAACCTGCCACTGACCGGCAAGGTCGGCGCCGAGGTGACCCTGGAACAGGCCGCCGACCTGGCCCGTACCTGCGCCTTGAACGGATTGGCTGCCGCCGCCTCGGTGGCCGGCGGGGTGGACAACCTGGTGAAGGTGATCAAGGTCGTGGTGTACGTGGCCAGCAGCCCCGACTTCACCCAACAGCCGTTGGTGGCCAACGGGGCCAGTGAGCTGCTGGCCGAGGTGTTCGGCAAGGCCGGACAGCACGTCCGCAGCGCGGTCGGGGTGGCGGTCCTGCCGTTGGATTCCCCGGTCGAGGTGGAGCTCATCTGCGAGACCGCCGACGAGGGCCCCACGGTCGTTCCGGCCCGGGCACAGGCCTGATCGACATGGCCGCGGGCGTCGACTCGCGGGCGGTACTGGCTCGACTCGATTCGCGGGTGCCGCCGGAGTTGGCCGAGGGTGCCTCAGAGTTCGTGGCCCGTGGCGCTCCACCGGTCGCGCCCCGGTTGTCGGCCAGCGTCCTGCTGATCCGCGAGGCGTCCTCGGCCGATCCTGCTCTTGAGGTGTACGTGATGCACCGGCACCCCCGGATGCCGTTCGCCCCCGGGTTCGTGGCCTTCCCCGGTGGGGGAGCAGATCCCGGTGAGGGACCGGTCGAGGCTGCCGTACGGGAGACGCGCGAGGAGACCGGGGTGCGGCTGGCGCCCGACGCCCTGCGCCCGTGGGCGCATTGGATCACCCCTGCCTGCGAACCGCGTCGCTATGACACGCACTTCTTCCTGGCCACGCTGCCGGCCGGGCAGCAGGCCGCAGACGTGTCCGGAGAGACCGTACGGGCCGGCTGGGCGAAGCCCTCCGCCGTGCTCGACGAGGCCGATGCTGGTGTGGTCACGCTGATGCCGCCCACTCGCTCGATGCTGCTCGAACTGGCCGACTGTGCCTCGGTGGCCGAAGCCGTGGGGAACGCCGTCGGGCGCCGGGTGCAGCCGGTGCTGCCCGAGCTGCTCGCCACCGACCGGGGCTGGCGTTTCCACTATGGGGCGGGGGAGACGTGATCACACACCTGCTGGCGCCCAACCCCGGGCCAATGACGCTGAGTGGCACCAACACCTGGCTGGTCGGCGAACCGGGTCGGGTGGTGATCGTCGATCCGGGGCCCGACGATGAGGATCATCGCCGGGCGATCGTGGACGCGGCCGGTGGTGCCTCCATGATCATCGCCACGCATCGACACCATGATCACACCGACGGGATCGCTGCTCTGGCTGAGATTCTCCGCTGCCCGGTCCGGACCGTGGACCCCTCGTTCTGCCGAGATGCCGATCCGCTCGCCGACGGTGAGGTGATCAACTCATCCGGTGTCGAGGTGAGAGTTGTGGCGACACCTGGCCACACCGATGACTCGGTCTGTCTGGTGGTGCACGCGGTCGGCGCGCTGCTCAGTGGTGACACGATGCTGGGGCAGGGCACCTCGGTGATCGCCCATCCTGACGGCAACCTGACCGACTATCTGGCCAGTCTCGACAAGATCCGCGCTGTCCTGGCCGACGAGCACCTCAGGCGCATCCTGCCCGGCCACGGACCCGAGATCACCGACCCGATCGGCGTGGTCGAGGAGTACCGCCGGCACCGGCTGACGCGCCTCCAACAGGTGCAGGACGCGCGGGCGGCAGGCGCTGCCACGGCCGAGGAGATCGTCTCCGTCGTGTACGAGGGGCTCGATCCGGCACTCGTTCCGGCCGCCCTGCAGAGTGTCCGTGCACAACTGGCGCATCTGGACTGAACATGATCAACAAGGTGGCGCTCTACTACCGATTCACGCCGCTCGCCGATCCCGACGCGATCCGGTTGTGGCAGACCGAGCTGTGCACCCGCCTCGGCCTGACCGGTCGCATCATCGTCTCCCGGCATGGCATCAACGGCACGGTCGGCGGGGACGTGGACGCGGTCAAGCAGTACGCCAAACAGACCAGGGCGTACCCGGCATTTGCTGATCTTGACGTGAAGTGGAGCGACGGCACCGGCCAGGACTTCCCTCGATTGAGTGTCCGGGTCCGCGAGGAGGTCGTCACCTTCGGCGTCGGAGATGAGGTGGTTGTTGACCGCGACGGGATCGTCGGCGGCGGGCAGCACCTGACTCCCGAAGAGCTGCACACCCTGGTCGCCGATCGCGGCGAGGAGGTGGCATTCTTCGACGGGCGCAACGCCTGGGAAGCGTCCATCGGCCGATTTGCTGGCGCGGTGGTGTCCCAGATCGACACCACCGCGGATTTCGTACGAGAACTGGATTCTGGGCGGCACGACGCATTGAAGGACCGCCCGGTGGTCACCTACTGCACCGGGGGAGTGCGCTGCGAGGTGTTGAGTGCGCTGATGATCAACAGAGGCTTCACCGAGGTCTATCAGCTCGACGGCGGGATCATCCGCTACGGCCAGACGTACGGCGACGACGGCCTGTGGCAGGGGTCGCTGCGCGTCTTCGACGGTCGGGGCCGGATCGACTTCTCCGATCACACCGCCGTGATCGGGGCCTGCGAACGGTGCGGTGCGCCGACCTCGGACCATGTCGACTGCACCGCACCCCGGTGCAAGGGTCGGGCACTGCTGTGCGGCGAATGTGCTGCCGACCCGTTCTGTG
>JAKDKP010000246.1 GCA_030453285.1 Propionibacteriales bacterium | reverse complement strand
CCTCGTTGCCGACGAGGCGCTCGCTCGCGGCGAGCGCGGGCCGATGTCGTCGACGGTTGACGTGTTGCAGTACCTGTCCGCGTACGCGAAAGGTCCGGACGCCTACGCCGAATTCTCGGCGAGCCTGGTGCCCACCCACCGCTGGCAGGTGGTGAGCGATTCGGGTGGCAGCAGTTCCACCGACTTGGCTCGTGCACATCATCCCGGCCGGTTCGCGTACGACCTGTCGTCTCTGAACGGTGTCGATCCGTGGGCCGTGGTGCTCACCGCGCACCCACCCAACGAGACGAGCCACGAGCACTCGACGATGTCGTACCTGCAGGCTGCCGGGACGGCCGACGCCCTGGTGATCGAGTTCTGCGGTCCCGCACCCGCTGGTCCCGAGTCGGCGTCGGTGCGTTCGGTGGTTGGGCGACAGGGGGACGGCATGCCCGACGCCCCTGCGGGCCCGTTTGAGGTGGAGATCCCACTACCACGCAGCAAGGAGAGGGTCGGTCCCCACGAGGTGTTCACCGCAGACGAGGCGGCAAAGCTGTTCGAGGCGTTCTATCGGACCGACAAGGTCGCCGACGGCTACCGCCTTCGGCCCGTGGAGCGGTATCTCGATCACCCCTGACGCAGCACGTCACCGGCGCTGGCCATCGATCAGACGGGCTACTGCAGCAGGCCGATGACGAGGGTCATGGCTGCGAACAGCACCAGTTGGTAGGCACTGTTGATCATGGTCAGCCGTACGGGCTTCAACTCGAAACCGTTGTGCTGGGCCAAGGTCGACAGCGAGAAGCCGAGCCAGGCCACGACACCGACACCCAGATCCAGCCAGACCGAATCGACCCCGAACGCGGTCGACACGATGGCGCAGGCGGCGGTGAGGGCCACGGCGGTGGCGACGATGGATGCCACCAGCACCACCAGTGGCGCCTTGCCGGCCCGGGCGGAGTCCTGCATCGTCACGCCGGTCAGCTTGCGCCACGCGGTGCCGAAGAAGGCCCAGTCGGCGTACCAGGCCCAGGCGACCGCCAGCCCGATCACGATTGCGGCCACGACGGCCAGCCAACTGATGCTCATCACGTCTCCTCCACTCGACATCGACTCATGAAGTGGATAGAATCAAGTATGGTTGAAAAAGTCAATCAACAGTCAAAGGCTCCTCGTACGTACGGCCAGTTCTGCGCCTTGGCCCGCTCGCTGGACGTCGTGGGGGACCGCTGGGTCCTGCTGATCGTGCGTGAGCTGCTCCCCGGCCCGATGCGCTACTCCGATCTGAAGTCTTCGCTGGCAGGGATTGCGACGAATCTGTTGGCCTCCCGGCTCAGAGACATGGAGGCGAACGGCATCGTCGAGCGTCGTCTCGAGGAGTCCGGCGTGGTTTATGGCCTCACTGACTGGGGCGCGGCACTGCGGGAGCCGATGGAGGCTCTCGGCAGATGGGGTACGCCGCTGCTGGCCACGGGGCGCGGGGACGATTCCTTCCAGCCTCGCTGGTTGACCCTGGCCCTCCCGGCCCTGCTGCAGGGTGTGGCCGTGGCACCCGCGGTGGAGGTCGGGATCGAGGTTGACGGATTCCTGATGGTGCTACGCGTCGACGAGGAAGGTCCACAGGCCTTCGTTCGTCCCGATCAACGGCCGAGGACGGTGCTAGCCGCCGCGCCGGATGTCGTCGTCGCCCTGGCGGCTGGCGGCATCACCGTCGACCAGGCGTTGGCCGCCGGCACCCTCGAAGGCGACGGCAGGGCCCTGCGCCGCGTGTTCGCCGACGGCCGCTGATGACCTCGAGCGGTGGGGCGTCGATCTTCTGACTTCTGGCCCGGTCGCCCGTAGGACCGCGTGCATCACAGGCACCCCGGGCACGAGGGAGCCCCACTGTGCGGGACCAACCCGACGCCCCCATCGATCGACGAGGCTTTCACATGCTGACCGAGTTCGTACGAGATCACGCGTTCACCATTGCGTGGTTCGGGCTGATGGCGTTCGTCTGGTTCGGCTGGGGACAGGAGGATGCTCCGCGGTCGTGGCGGTGGCGTCTGGGCGTCGGGTCGGTGCTCGGCGTCATTCTCGCCGGAATCTTCGGCTACCTGGTCGCACGACATTGGGCTGACGGATCGGCCATGGTGGGTCGAGAAGCCCTGTTCGGCTGGCTGGTGGGGGCGGAGCTGCTGCTGGCCGGTGTCGGCTGCTTCGTGCTGTGGCGCCGGCGGCTGAACCGGTGGATGGCGTGGTGGGTCGGCCTGGTCGTCGCCTTCCACTTCATCCCGCTGGCGTTCATCCTGGACGACCTGTCGCTGATAGGTCTGGGTGTCCTCCAGGCAGTTGGCCTGGTCATGCTGCTGCCTCGGTTGCGGAACGGCGACGGGCCGACCAGCCGACTCGTCGGTCCGGTGATGGGCGGGACACTGTTGATCTTCGCTCTCGTCTCGGTGGCCACCTTCTTGATCAAGACCGCTTAGCTTCGGAATCGCTACCGGTACAGCGATCCCGGCGTCCGGCCGAAGGCGGCACGGAATGTGCTCACGAAGGCGCTGGGTGAGGAGAACCCGCAAGCTGTGGCGGCCTGGGTGACCGTACGGCCCTCGGCCAGGAGCAGGGTGGCGCGATGCAGGCGGAGTTGGCTGCGCCAGGTGGTGTAGCCCATGCCGAGTTCGTCGTTGATGAGTCGCGACAGCGTCCGTTCGCTGGCGCCCACGCGCCGTCCGAGATCGCGCAGACCCAGTGTCGCCGTCAGGTCGGATTCCAGGATCTGCTGGACGCCCACCAGTCGCGGATCGCCCAGGACCGGGAGTGCGGTGGGAGCTTGGCGCGAGGGCTGCATCCGGTCCACGAGCACGCGGAGGAGTCGGTGATCGGCCGGAGACTGCGCTGGACCGGTCTCCGAGCAGGCGATGATCAGTTCACGCACCAGCGGATCGACGGCCACCAGTGCCGGCAGATGATCGGCCTCATGCAGGACGTCGGTCGGGATGCCGACCATGTGCACCGTCGTCGCACCGTGGACCTGCCAGTGATGCACCGTACGGGCAGGGACCCAGACCGCACGTACCGACGGTGTGAACCAGGTGCCCTCGGGGACGAACACCTCCAGCACGCCCGTGCTGGCATAGATGAGCTGATGATCCTGGTGTACGTGTGGCGTGACCTCGTCGCCGCGCGCGAGTCGGCGGGTCTCGGTGGGGGCCACTGCGATGTGGCGGAGTTCTGACATCGATTGGCAGTCTATCGAAAGCGCGCCGGCCGAGGCGTCGCCAAGCTGGGCGGGTGACTCCTGCTGCACCGCGTACGGCCCGTCGTGATGTCAGACGCCTGGCGTACTCCCACGTGACCGTCGACTTCTATCAAGGGGCGATTGCCGCCCTCGTCCCCTTCCTGGTCCTTGAGCGCGGCTGGAGCTATGCCGCCGCGGCGGGGATCGTCCTGTCGTCCTCGCTGGCCTCGTCGATCGTGCAGCCAGTCTTCGGGGCGCTTGGCGACCGATGGCAGTTGCGGTGGCTCATTCCGGTGAGCATTCTCTGCGCTGGCGCGGGCATAGCCGGGGTCGCGCTGTCGGAGTCCTTCTGGTTCACCGCGGCGGTTGCGGCACTGTCAGGGATCGGCGTCGCAGCCTTCCATCCCGCGGGAGCGAGCCGGGCACGTGAGCTCAGCGGTGGCGATCACGTGTTGATGTCGTGGTTCTCCCTCGGCGGCAACATCGGGTTTGCGCTCGCGCCGCTCGCCGTCGCTGCCACCGTTGGCGTGCTCGGATTGAGCGCGAGCCCCGTGCTCATGCTTCCGGCCCTGACCGGTGTGGTGGCCGTCCTGATGATTCGGCGTGCGCGTCGCCAAGAGGGCGATGCCACGAGCATGATCACTTCGGGGGTCGGACGAAATGACTGGCGGAGCTTCGTACGGATGTCGGTGGCGATCGTCTGTCGCTCGATCGTGTTCGTCGGCATCGGCTCGTTCATCGTGTTGTTCATGCACCAGCGAGGCGGTGTGAGTGAGGACCTCGCCCCGGCGTCATTGTTCGTGTTCTACCTCGGTGGAGCCTTTGGCACCGCGGTCGGCGGGCACCTGGCCCGGCGGTGGCCGCGTACCACGATCCTGCGAACCTCCTACCTGCTGGCGATCCCGACGATCGCCGGCATGCTCCTGGTCCCCGGTCCGCTGGCCTGGGTCTTCATCGCGTTGACCTCCGTCGTGCTCTACGTTCCGTTCTCGCTCCACGTCACGCTCGGGCAGGACTACCTGCCGCGTCACATGGGCACCGCCAGCGGGGTCACCCTCGGTCTGGCCGTCTCCGTCGGCGGCCTGGCCTCTCCGGCGATCGGTGCGCTTGCCGACGTGGTGGGCCTGGCGTACGCCCTGCTGCCGCTGATCGCGTTGCCGGCGGTCGCCTTCTGTGTCCTGCTCGGCATGAAGGACCCGGTGCGGTCACTCGACACCCATCCAGCCAATGCCGGTGCGGGCGCCGAGCTCTCCTGAAGGAGGTGTGATCTGCCGCGAGAATTCATTGCCTCTACGGGCACACAGCGAAGGTGAAGACCGTCACCAAGCGAGAACTCAACCAGAACACCGCGGCTGTACTGGAACGGGTCGCCGGATGATGAGGATGTGGTGGTGACCGAGCGTGGCACGCCTCGCTGGCGCGTCAGCACGATTCGCGACCAGGACACGGTCTTGTCCCGGCGGGAACGCGAGGGTCGCTACACGCCGCCGGTGTCAACGCCCACGCCGTGGCCGAAGGATCCGGCCGGACCGGCGTACTCCGACGCGCAGCTGGACGCATTGCTGGACGAGATGCGCGGAGGTCATTGAGAGATGGATGGTCAGGTCGTCTACCTCGACTCCTCGATTGCCCTCCGGACGAT
>JAKDKP010000245.1 GCA_030453285.1 Propionibacteriales bacterium | reverse complement strand
CTGAGGGCTCGCATCCGGCCGTCGGCACCCGGTCGAACGCAGCCGCCCCTCCCTGGCAAGCTGGGGGGGGGGGCATGTCCATTCCCCGGTTTCTCCGGGGTGCCGCCGACCGGACACTCGCCTGAGTCGCCTGCATCTCGACCGGGTAACTGCCGGTCGACCGTGGGGCCAACCGGGGCCGAGCGTGTCGAAGCCTCAGGCGTACAGGGCGGACAGCGGCTCCACGAGCCCGGCGTTGCTGCAGAGCAACCAGTTCTCGTCCAGGGCGCTGCCGCCGTCACGACTGCGGATGTCGCCGCCGGCTTCCCGGACCAGGGGCACCAGCGGGGCGAAGTCCCAGACCTTGCCGCCGATCAGGAGCAGGGCGTCCAGGTCACCGTTCAGGAAATCCGGGATGGGGGAGATCACACGTCGCTCAAAGGTGGTGGCCATGGCAAGAATTGCCAGGTCGGGATCGCCCATGTCGCCGTAGCCGGACACGGTGGCGGCGGCAAGATCAGCTCCACTCGACAGGTGGAGACGATGGCTCTGGTCCTGAGGTGTCTCCAGGGGGGCGCGGAAGGCGCCGGTTCCCCGTACGGCCCAGAAGATCTGGTCGTCCTCGGGTCGGGTGATCATCCCCAGGACGATCTCGCCATCCGCTTCGAGCGCGATGTGGGTGCCCCAGCCCGGACGCCCCTTCATGAAGGAGCGTGTCCCGTCGATCGGGTCGATGATCCACCGGCGGCCGCTGGTGCCGGTGATCTCGGGCACCTCTTCGGACAGCACGCCGTCGTCGGGGCGGGATTCCGCCAGCACCTCGACCAGCGCGTGGTTGACCTCCAGATCTCCTTCGGTGACTGGTGAGCCATCCTCCTTGAGCGTGTGCGGCACCTCGCCTCCGGACCAGCTCATGGCGATGGCGGTGGCGTCGGCGGCGAGTTCGAAGGCGAGGGTCAGGTCATCTGGCTTCATGGGGTCGAGTCCACAACATCAGCACTCGACGATGTTGACCGCCAGGCCGCCGCGGGCGGTCTCCTTGTACTTCACCTTCATGTCGGCACCGGTCTCCATCATGGTCTTGATCACCTTGTCAAGGCTGACCGTGTGCTCGCCATCGCCGTGCAGCGCCAACCGGGCGGCAGTGATCGCCTTGACCGAACCGATCGCATTCCGTTCGATGCAAGGGATCTGGACCAGTCCACCAACCGGGTCGCAGGTGAGTCCGAGGTGGTGCTCCATGCCGATCTCGGCGGCGTTCTCGACCTGTTCGGGGGTGCCGCCGATCACCTCAGCCAGCGCACCGGCCGCCATCGAGCAGGCCGTACCGACCTCGCCCTGGCAGCCCACCTCCGCGCCGGAGATGGACGCGGTCTGCTGATAGATCGAGCCCAGCGCACCGGCAACCAGCAGGAACTCGACCACCTCGTTGTCACCGATGCCGGGGACGAACCGGGTGGCGTAGTGCAGTACGGCCGGGATGATGCCGGCCGCTCCGTTGGTGGGAGCGGTGACCACGCGACCCCCCGACGCGTTCTCCTCATTGACCGCGAGGGCCCACAGGGTGACCCAGTCCATCACCGACAGCGGATCGCCGTGAGCGCGGAACTGCGTCTGCTCGGTGCGCAGCTTGGTGTAGAGCTCGGCGGCGCGGCGCCGCACCTTCAACCCACCGGGCAGGATGCCGGTCGTGGTGGCTCCCTTGATGACGCAGTCGTTCATCACCTGCCAGATGCGCAGCAGTCCGCTGCGGACCTCCTCCTCCGGCCGCCGCGCGCACTCATTGGCCATCGCGACCTGGCTGATCGACAGGCCGGTGTTGGCGCAGATGATCAACAGTTCGGTTCCCGTACGGAACGGGTAGGGCACCGGCGTCGGATCCTGCTTCAGCTCCGGGTGGCCCGAACCGTCGTCGTCGAGGACGAACCCGCCACCGATCGAGTAGTAGGTGCGCTCGGCGATCACCTGGTCACCTGCCCAGGCGGTGAACGTCATCCCGTTGGGGTGGAACGGGAGAGAGCGACGTCGATGCATCACCAGGTCGTTGTCGACGTCGAAGCGAATCGGGTGGGTGCCGTTGACGGTGAGCCGCTTGCTGCTGCGGATCGCCTCGGTGCGCGCCGGTCCATTGTCGGTGTCGACGGTCTCGGGGGAGTCGCCTTCGAGTCCCCACAGCACCGCACCGAGCGATCCGTGGCCGTGACCGGTGGCACCCAATGAGCCGAACAGTTCGGCCTTGATCCTAGTGACCGTGCCCAGAGCGCCAGTGGTGGCCAACGCGTCGGCGAATCGGGCAGACGCTCGCATCGGTCCCACGGTGTGGGAGCTGGACGGGCCAATACCGATCTTGAACAGGTCGAACACGCTGACACTCATGGCCCCAGTGTGCCCTGCCGACGCGTGACGGCTCCTGCCACCCGTGGTGCGTTCGGTCGTACGGGGTGGTTGGATTGCCCACGGCACGCCCCAACTGCGCCAATGAACGCACCCGCCGAGGTGATCGAAGGGAAAATCGTGAAGGCACTGGTGAAGTCCGCCGCCCAGCCCGGTCTGGAACTGCTCGATGTTCCGCTGCCCGACGTGGGGCCGGGTGACGTGCTGGTGAAGGTCGCCGCGACCGGTGTGTGCGGCACCGACCTGCACATCGAGGCGTGGGACGCCTGGGCGCAGAATGCGGTGCAGGCACCGCTGGTCGTCGGACACGAGTTCTGCGGTTCGGTCGTCGAGGTCGGCGCCACCGTGACCGATGTCGCGGTCGGAGACTTCGTCAGCGGCGAAGGACATCTGGTGTGTGGCCGGTGCCGCAACTGTCGAGCCGGCCGTCGCCATCTGTGCATCAACACCGTCGGCATCGGCGTGCAGCGCGACGGTGCCTTCGCCGAATATGTGGCCATCCCGTCCGGGAACGCCTGGGTGCATCGTGATCCGGTGCCGGTGGACGTGGCCGCCATCTTCGACCCGTTCGGCAATGCCGTGCACACCGCGCTGGCTTTTCCCCCGCTGGGGGAGGACGTGTTGATCACCGGGGCCGGCCCGATCGGGATCATGGCGGCGATGGTGGTCAAGCACGCCGGTGCCCGTCATGTCGTGATCACCGATCTGTCCGACCAGCGGTTGGCGCTGGCCGAGCAGTTGGGCGTGACCCGTGCGGTGAACGTTGGCTCCTCGAATGTCCGTGCTGCTCAACAGGAGCTCGGGATGCGCGAGGGTTTCGACCTCGGGCTGGAGATGAGTGGCAGCCCGGCCGCCCTGCGCGACATGATCAGCCAGATGACCCACGGTGGCCGGATCGCCATGCTGGGTCTGCCCAGCCAGGAGATCAGCGTCGACTTCGCCACGGTGGTGCTCAACATGCTCACCATCAAGGGCATCTACGGCCGTGAGATGTACGAGACCTGGTACGCGATGAGCGTGCTGCTGCAGGGCGGACTCGACATCTCCGGAGTGATCACTGACCGTTTCGACCACACCGATTTTGCCCAAGCCTTCGACACCGCCCGCAATGGACAGGGCGGCAAGGTCATCCTGCGCTGGGACAGCTGAACCCCGTACAGACTGCGAGATGACTCCGACCACCAGTAAAGGAAGATCATGTACGGCTCACTGAAGGACCACCTGACCGGCGAGATCGCCACCCTGCGCGGCGAGGGGCTCTACAAGGAGGAGGCCGCGCTGACCACACCCCAGTCGAACGCGATCGGGGTGACCTCGGGCGAGACCGTGATCAACCTGTGCGCCAACAACTATCTGGGACTCGCTGATCACCCGAGGATGATCAGCGCGGCCAAGGAGGCGCTGGACCGCTGGGGCTTCGGGATGGCGTCGGTGCGATTCATCTGCGGCACGACGACTCTGCACACTGATCTTGAACAGAAGTTGTCGGCCTTCCTCGGCACCGAGGCGACCATCCTGTACGGGTCCTGCTTCGACGCGAATACCGGACTTTTCGAGACCCTGCTCGGGCCCGACGACGCGATCATCTCCGACGAGCTCAACCATGCGAGCATCATCGACGGCGTACGGCTGTGCAAGGCGAAGCGGTTCCGCTACACGAACCGCGACATGGCTGATCTTGAGGCCCAACTGGTGGCCGCCAAAGATGCCCGGTTCCGGATGATCGCCACCGATGGCGTGTTCTCGATGGACGGCTACGTCGCACCCCTGGACCAGATCTGTGACTTGGCCGAGAAGTACGACGCGCTGGTGATGGTTGACGATTCACACGCGGTCGGGTTCGTCGGTGAGCATGGAGCCGGCACCCCCGAGTTGTTCGGGGTGCGCGACCGGGTCGACATCGTCACCGGCACCCTCGGCAAGGCACTCGGCGGTGCCTCGGGCGGCTACACCTCGGCGCGGGCAGAGATCGTGGAGATCCTGCGCCAGCGCTCGCGCCCGTACCTGTTCTCCAACTCGGTTGCGCCCTCCATCGTGGCGGCCGCGGTGGCGACGTTGGAGCTGCTGGAGTCCTCGGGGGAGTTGTTGACCAGGTTGCGCGAGAACACCGCGTACTTCCGGCGCGAGATGACCGCGCGCGGATTCGAGATCCCCGAGTCCGATCATCCGATCGTCCCGGTGATGGTCGGTGATGCCGCCGCCGCCTCGCAGATGGCCGACACGTTGCTGGCCGACGGCATCTACGTTCGGGCCTTCTCGTTCCCCGTCGTGCCCCGCGGCAAGGCCCGGATCCGTACGCAGATGTCGGCCGCCCACACCCGCGCCGACCTCGATGCCGCGATCGTCGCCTTCGAACGCGCCCGGTTCGTTGGCTGAGCAAGCGAACGGCAGTGTCCACGCGGGGCCCTCGTGAACATGGTCGTCTGGGCCGCCCCCCCGGCGCGCCCCGCCCCCCCGGGCGCCGCCACCCCCCGCGTCAACGGCCCCCACACGCGG
>JAKDKP010000244.1 GCA_030453285.1 Propionibacteriales bacterium | reverse complement strand
AGAACTTCTCCGACTACGCCTACTACTCCTCGTACTCCGACAGTTGGGTGGCGCACGCGGCCACCTTCGTCGACACCGCGATCACCGCTCTTGATCTTGGACCGGATTCCTTCGTCGTCGAGGTGGCCTCCAACGACGGATACCTGTTGCAGCATGCGGTCGCGCGGGGGCTGCGGTGCCTGGGCATCGAGCCGAGCGTCAACTGTGGACAGGCCGCCCGGGACCGCGGCGTGCCGACCCACACCGCCTTCTTGTCGCAGGCCGAGGCGCACCGCTTGGTCGCCGAGCATGGCCAAGCGGACCTGGTGGTGGCCAACAACGTGTGGGCCCACATTCCCGACATCATCGACTTCACCAGAGGTCTGCGCGAGCTCACCACCGAGGCCGGCCGGATCTCGATCGAGGTGCATCACGCCCTGCACCTGGTCGCCGATGCGCAGTTCGACACCATCTATCACGAACATTTCCAGTACTGGACCGTGCTGGCTGCCCAACGAGGGTTGGCGGCCGCCGGGCTCACCCTGATCGACGTCGAGGAGCTGCCCACCCATGGTGGATCGATCCGGCTGTGGGCGATGCGGGACGAGCATGCCGTACGACCGACGCCGGCCGTCGCCCGGGTCCAGCAGGCCGAACGGGCGGCGGGCCTCGACACGATCGACGGCTACACCGGATTGGCGGTCGAGGTCCATCGCATCCGGCGGGACCTGGTGCGCTTCCTGGTCGAGGCCGCCGATCAGGGTCACCGGGTCGTCGGCTATGGCGCGCCCGGCAAGGGGCAGACGCTGCTCAATTTCTGCGGCATCCGGTCCGATCTGCTGGGCTGGTTGGCGGACCGGAACACGTACAAGCACGGCCGGTTCTCACCGGGCATGCGGATCGAGGTCGTCGATCCGGAACGGATCGACATCGAGCGTCCCGACTTCGTCCTGGTGCTGCCCTGGAACCTGCGGACCGAGCTCACCGCACAGTTGTCCCACATCGCCGAGTGGGGCGGGCGACTGGTGTTCGCCCAACCACGGTTGGAGGTCGTCGACCCGACACCTCACGCCCATACGGGTGGCGCCGACGGCCCGCGGATCGGACCGACACACGAGACGAAGGTGGTCCGATCATGAAGGTGGTGCTCTTCTGCGGGGGGTACGGCATGCGCATGCGGGGAGGTGCTGACGATCTCCTGCCCAAGCCGATGCAGATGGTGGGACCACGACCACTGCTGTGGCACGTGATGCGCTACTACGCCCACTTCGGCTACACCGATTTCGTCCTCTGCCTGGGGTACGGAGCCTCGGTGATCAAGGACTTCTTCCTGCACTACGAGGAGACCGCGTCCAACGATTTCGTCCTCGACCAGGGCCAGGTGCAGATGCTGGGGACCGACCTGTCCCAGTGGCGGATCACCTTCGTCCAGACCGGACTGGAGACGCCGATCGGGGAGCGGCTGCGCCGCGTCCGAGAACATCTCGAGGGGGAGGAAATCTTCCTGGCCAACTACGCCGACGTGCTCTCCGACGTCGATCTGCACGCGATGGTCGGCGCCTTCGAGGCACGTCCGACCATGGTTGGCGGGATGCTCGCGGTGCCGCCGCAGTCCTCCTTCCACGTCCTCGACATGTTCGACGACCACAAGGTGCACGGCATCCGAGCGGTGGCGGACATGCCCATCTGGGAGAACGGTGGCTATCTGGTGTTCCGGTCCGAGGTGTTCGAACACCTCGAACAGGGCAAGGACCTGGTGGCAGACACGTGTGCGGCTCTGGCGAGCTCGGGCCGGTTGATGGCCCAGCAGCACACCGGCTTCTGGAAGCCGGCCGACACGTACAAGGAGCGCGCCGAACTTGAGGCCCTGTGGACCTCGGGTCGCGCGCCCTGGGTGCGGTGGGGGACCGGCGAGCCGTGTCCGCACTGATCACCGATCGGCTGCACCGGGTGGTGGTTCTCGGGGCGCACTGCGACGACATCGCGATCGGCGCCGGTGCCACCTTGCTGCAGTTGTGCCGGGCCAATCCCGGCGTCAGGGTGCTGGCAGTCGTGCTCACCGGCGCCGGCACCGTACGTGAAGCCGAGGAACGGGCCGCGCTGGCCGCCTGCTGTCCGGGGGCGGAACTGGAGGTACGCATCGGCGATCTGCCCGACGGCGCGCTCCCGGCCCACTGGGCCGAGGTCCGCGACCGGGTGCGCGCCGCCGCCGACACGTGCCCCGATGCCGACCTTGTGTTGACCCCCCAGAGCGCCGACGCCCATCAGGATCACCGGCTGCTGGCCGAGATGACTGGCCACGCCTTCCGGAACCACCTGGTGTGGGGTTACGAGATCGCCAAGTACGAGTCGGACCTGCCGGCGGTGAATTGCTATGTCGAAGCACCCGCGCGGATCGTCGACGAGAAGGTGGCGTTGCTGCAGCGTCACTACCCGAGTCAGCACGGCCGGGACTGGTTCGACGCCGAATCCTTCACCGCGCTGCTGCGACTGCGCGGCGTGCAGAGCAAGTACGCCCACGCCGAGGCGTTCATGATCACCAAGCAACGAGTCCGGTTCACCGGTGGAGGAGACGACTGATGAAGGTTCTGCTGACCGGCCACCAGGGCTATCTCGGCACGGTGATGGCCCCGGTGCTGCAGGAGGCCGGCCACGAGATCGTCGGTCTGGACATCGGATGGTTCACCGATTGTGTGCTGGGCGATCAACCGGCGGAGGTGCCGACGCTGCGCAAGGACATCCGGGACATCGAGCTCGACGACCTGACCGGGTTCGACGCGGTCGTCCATCTGGCGGCACTGTCGAACGACCCGGTCGGCAGCCTGGCGCCACAGATCACCTACGACATCAACCAGCATGCGTCGGTACGTCTGGCCCGGCTTGCCAAGCGGGCCGGGGTGCAGCGATTCTGCTATGCCTCGACCTGTTCGGTGTACGGGGCCAGTCACCATGAGGCGGGGGAGACCGAAGGGTTGGTCGACGAGACCGCGGAGCTGGCGCCCCTCACCCCGTACGCGATCAGCAAGGTCAACGTCGAGGCCGAGCTCGCCGAACTGGCCGATGATGACTTCAGCCCCACCTCGCTGCGCAATGCGACGGCCTTCGGCTTCTCACCACGGCTGCGGGCCGACATCGTGCTGAACAACCTGGTCGGTCATGCCGTGCTGAGCGGTGAGGTGCTGGTGATGTCGGACGGGACGCCGTGGCGGCCCCTGGTGCACGCCGCCGACATCGCCGACGCCTTCGCCGCCGTCCTGGCCGCCGACCGCGACGCCGTCGGTGATCGAGCGTTCAACGTCGGCGACGAGTCCAACAATCTGACCGTCGGCCAGATCGCCGAGTTGGTGGCCGAAGCAGTGCCGGGAGCGAAGGTGCGGATCACCGGTGAGCACGGCAACGATCCTCGTTCCTACCGCGTCGACTTCGCCAAGATCCGGGCCGCCCTCCCCGGATTCCGTTGCACGCGGTCGATTGCCGACGGCGCGCGCGAACTCGCCGAGGCCTACCTTCGGTTCGGTCTGGACGCCGAAGGATTCGGTCAGCAGTTCGTCCGGCTCGAGGTGCTACGCCGGCGGCAGGGTGCGGGTCAGCTCGATGAGGCGTTGCGGTGGACCTGAAGCCGGTCGCACAGATCGGCCCACGACCCGGCCTCGGCATCGCGGCGGCTCGTCACCGCACGAGGGTCGGCACGCCACGGCAGGGCAAGATCAGGATCGTCGAATCGTACGGCGACGTCCTCGCTCGGATCGTGCGGACGGTCGATCCGGTAGCAGACGTCGGCGTCGGTGTCGGACAACACCTGGAAGCCGTGCAGCATCCCCCGAGGGATCCACACCGCGGTGAAGGCCTCGTCGTCGAGACCGACGGCCACATGCTGTCCAAAGGTCGGCGAGTCGGCTCGGGCATCGACGACGACGTCGAGCACGGCCCCACGGGCGCAGCGCACCAGTTTGGCCTCGCCGCCACCGATCCGGCCGTGCAGGCCACGGATGACCCCCGGACGCGAACGGGATTGCGAGTCCTGCACGTCCGGTCCCAGATCGATGCCCCACGACCGCCCCAGGGCCGCGTCGAAGGTCCGAGTGAACAGACCGCGATCGTCGCGATGGGGGGACGGATGCCACAGCAGGACCCCCGGCAGAACGGTTTCGGTGCACTCCATGGTGCCCATTGTCCAGCCCTTGACCGGTTCTGGTCGAGCCGTTCGAGGCGACGGGAGGGCCGACGATGAATGATCTCTGCTGTCGAGCCTGCTACGGCCCAGGCACCCGCGATGACGACCTCGTCCTCGATCTCGGCCCACAGGCGCGCACCTCGCACCTGTCTCGTGCCGGTGAGCCGGTCGAGTTGTTCGCCTTGGCGATGTGGTTGTGCCCCGAGTGTGGCTTGGCCCAACTGGCCGATGATGCCGGTCCCGAACCGCAGCAGCAGACGGTGGAACCGCAGGCCCTGACCGATCACGGGCGTGAGGCCGTTGCCTGGCTGATCGATCGCGGGCATCTGGTCCCCGGAGAGGCAGTGCGCGAGCACCGCTCACCGCACGGCGGCTCCTGGCTGGGGCACCTGCTCGAGGCGGGTGCGGTGCCGGTCGGTGATGACGACCGATCAGGCACCGAGCGGGCCGATGTCGTGGTGGACAGTCTCGGGCTGATGCACGCGCCCGATCAGGCAGCCGCCATCGAGGAGCGGCTGGCGGCTCTGGCCGACGGGGGTCGGCTGGTGCTGATGGTGCACACGCTGGGCGCGATCGTCGCGGGGCGGCAATGGAACGACCTACGGCACGGGCACTACGCGTACTGGAGCCTTGCCGCGTTGGCCGGCCTGCTGGAGCGCAATGGGCTGGTCGTCGTCGACGCCTTCGAGCACGTTCTGTACGGCGGAACCGTCGTGCTCGT
>JAKDKP010000243.1 GCA_030453285.1 Propionibacteriales bacterium | reverse complement strand
GAGTTCTCATTGAGCTGGACGGCGCCGAACACGCCGGCGATCAGCACGCTGCCGGCGGCGATCGGAGCCAGCACCCGGCCGACTCGCCGGCGTCGGACCGGCTCGGCGTCGATGGCGTCGCTGACGCGTCGGTGCAACGAGTCGGGTGCACGGCGGGCCGGCTCGGGACGGAGATCCTCGGGCAGATCACGGTGTTCGGTCATGGCTGGAGTTCCTCCTGATCAGTGGCGAGTCGTAGTTGGCGGCGGACGCGGGCCAGACGAGAACGGACCGTTCCCACCGGGATGTCGAGGGCGGCCGCGGCCTCGGTGTAGGTGAGCCCTTCCCACAGCACGAGGACGAACACCTCTTGGTCGCGTTCGGTCAAGGTGTCGACCCGGTCGAGGGTCTGCTGGAACCGTCGATCAGCATCGATTCGGGATGCCACGTCGTCGGCGGGATCGGCGCTGTCGCTGCTGTCGATCAGGTGCAGGCGGGCCAGCGCACCGGCGGCGCGGTACTGGGAACGCAAGTGATTACGGCAGATGTTGGTCGCGACGCCGTACAACCACGGACGCGGCGACCCGTCGACCTCCACCACCTTGCGGCGTGATCGCCAGACCTCGAGGAAGGTCGAGGCGGCCAGATCTTCGGCGGCACTCCACGACCCCGTGCGGCGATAGCAGTAGGTGTACAGCTCATCGGCGTGCTCCCGATAGAGCTCGTCCATGGCCGCCCGGCTGCCGGACTTGAGTCGTTCAACGGTGCTCGGCACGCCGTGGCCTCCTGCGAGTGCGGTGTCCGGGGATGCGGTGTTGGGTCGGGTGTCGGATCTGTCCGATGGTGCTATGGCGTCTGGTGATCGCGTGGATGTGATTGTGCCGGAGCTGGCGGGTACGCGGGTCGTCGTCATCGGCGGGGCTCCCTTCCTCACCGGTTCATGTCCGCACCTGGGTGAAAAGTTCACGGTTGCGGGCAAAAGTTTCCAACCGTGATGTGACCGTTGCCCAAGGGATCGGCCCCGATGCGCGCGTCGTCGTTGCGGAGCGCCCCGCCGTTGCAGGTCAGTACCGCCGTCTAGTGTTTGGCCCATGGCCAAGGCAGCGGGCAAGGCGGCACCACCTCCGAGCGTCGGTGGCTGGCGCACTTCGGCGTACGAGGAGTTCAGCCGTTCCCTGGGACCGATCCTGGGGGAGAAGACCACCAAACACTGCGCGGCCCTGGGGTTGCAGACCGTTGGTGACCTGTTGCGGCATCTGCCGCGACGCTGGATGACCGGCACCGAGGTCAGTGACCTGTCGGTGCTGCAACCCGGCGAGGAGGCCGCCGTCCTGGCCGAGGTGACCGACTCCGACATCCGCGGCGGCGGCCAGAAGATGCGGTTGGAGGTCAAGGTCACCGACGGACGTGGACGATTGCGGTTGACGTTCTTCGGCCGGTCCCACCTGATCAACCACTGGGCCCGGCTGCTGCACAAGGGAGCCCGCGGCATCTTCGCCGGCAAGGTGGGCGTCTTCCGCGACGAACTGCAATTGGCCCATCCCGACTTCGTGATCCTCGACGAGGACGGTGCGGTGGTCGCCGGCGCCCAGCGCACCGAGGGGATGGGGCGGGCGTCCACGGGTGGACTCATCGGTCTCTATCCGGCGTCTCGCGGCCTGCCCACCTGGAAGATTGCCGACTGCGTGAATCTCGTGCTCGACCAGGTCCGCATCTCCGAGCCGTGGCCGGCCTGGGTGTGCGAGGCCGCCGAGCTGGTGGGTCTGACCGACGCGCTGGAACGCGTGCACCGCCCCCAGGAGAGGTCCGAGATCGACGCCGGAGTCGAGCGGCTGCGCTTTGACGAGGCATTCGCCACCCAACTCACGATGGCGTACCGGCGAGCCGATGCGGCCGCGCACGGAGCGATTCCCCGACCTCGTCGTCCCGGCCGCCTCCTCGACGTCTTCGATGCCGCGCTGCCATTCGAGTTGACGGCGGGTCAGCAGCAGGTGTCGACCGAGATCTTCGCCGACCTGTCGGCCACCCATCCGATGCAGCGGCTGCTGCAGGGTGAGGTGGGTTCGGGCAAGACCCTGGTCGCCCTGCGCGCGATGTTGGCCGTCGTTGATGCTGGCGGGCAGGCCGTGCTGTTGGCCCCGACCGAAGTGCTGGCTACCCAGCACGCGCAGACCCTGGCGCGACAACTTGGCGACCTCGCCCTCGGCGGCACGCTCGCCGCACCCGAGCACGCCACCCGCGTGGTCTGCCTGACCGGTTCGATGACGGCTGCTGCCAAGCGCGAGGCGCTGCTGCATGCCGCCTCGGGGGAGGCCGGGATCATCGTGGGCACGCACGCCCTGCTGTCGGACAACGTGCAGTTCGCCGAACTGGGGCTGGTGGTGGTCGACGAACAGCACCGCTTCGGTGTCGAGCAGCGTGCCGCACTGAACGCCAAGGCCGACAAGCGTCCGCACGTGCTGGTGATGACCGCGACCCCGATCCCACGCTCGGTCGCGATGACGGTGTTCGGCGACTTGACCGTCTCGACGTTGACCGAGATTCCGGCCGGTCGATCGGAGGTGTCGACGGTGGTGGTGGACCAGAACGCCAACCCGTCCTGGGTGGACCGCGCCTGGCAACGGATCACCGAAGAAGTTGATCATGGGCGGCAGGCATTCGTGGTGTGTCCGCGGATCAGCAGTGACTCCGGGGACGACGGCGGACGGGGCGTCGAGGAGACCTTTGCCGAGCTCACTTCCGGCCCGCTGAAGGACGTGCGGGTCGAGATGCTGCACGGGCAGATGGCCTCCGATGACAAGGAGCGGGTGATGGCGGCGTTCGCCGCTGGTGAGGTCGACGTGCTGGTGGCCACGACGGTGGTCGAGGTGGGGGTGGACGTGCCGAACGCCTCGGCGATGGTGATCTGCGACGCCGACCACTTCGGCATCTCGCAACTGCACCAGTTGCGGGGCCGGATCGGGCGCGGCCAGCACCCGGGGGTGTGCTTGTTGCTGACCGGTGCCGAACCGTTGGGCGATGCCCGCGAGCGGCTCGACGCCGTCGCCGCCACCCGGGACGGGTTCGCCCTGGCCGATGTTGATCTTGAACAGCGGCGAGAGGGGGACGTGTTGGGATCCTCGCAATCCGGTGGCCGGTCCGGCCTGCGGTTGCTGCGGGTGCTGCGCGACGCCGAGCAGATCGCCGTGGCGCGCGAGGTCGCCGCCGTTGCCGTACGACGAGACCCTGATCAGCAGGAACCAGGATTCGCCGACGCCGTACGGCACACCGAGCTGATCGCCGCGGGGGAGTGGCTGACCCGCAACTGATCATGACGGGCGTGATCGTGCCAAGGGTGAGCACGTGTCACCTCATGGCGTGGTCGCCTCGGTGGTTGGCTGCGGCGTCCGGTCGTTGGTCCTGTTGTGCCCGCGCTGAGGCGGACGTCGATCGAACATGTCGCCCGAGAGCAGGCCGGGGATGATCGTGGCGATCAGATAGCTGATGCCGAGTACGAGGAAGGCCGGCGACAGTCCGAGTCCGGCGATCAGAGCGGCCGCCACGATGCCGCCCAACGGCATGCCGCCCCAGGCGATCGCATCGCTGAGTCCGCCCACCCGGCCGAGCAGGGGACGGGGAATCCGTTCGAAGAAGATCGCGCCGAGCAGCGGGTTCAGGAACCCCGAGGCGAGCCCGGCGATCACGTACGTGATCATCAGCCAGCTCACCGGCCAGTCCAGGGCCAGCACGATGTACGGGCCCGGGCCGGCGATCAGGAAGGAGGCGAAGTAGGTGAGCTTGCGCGGCAGGCGGGGGCCCAGCCAACTGGCCAGCACCGAGGAGACCACCGAGCCGAGCGCCATGCTGGTGAGCAGGGCGCTCATCGCGGTCACGCCATGATCACCCCGCTGGGCCCAGACGGGGAGCAGGACCGAGGTCTTGGCGACATCGATCAGGTTAGTGACCATGATCATCAGCGTCAGCATCAGCAACAACTTGTCGCCGCGGAGGAAGCGGAACCCCTCGGCCAGTTGGGACAGGTAGCCGCTCGTGGCGGCCGATTCATCACCGGCAGCATGTGCGGTGGCGCGGGGGCTCTCGAAGCGGACCGGCATGCCGGTCGCCACGAGCAGCGCCGAGATGGCAAAGCAACCAGCGGTGACCCCGACCGCACCCGCTGGGCTGGCCACGGTGATCATGAGCGCCGCAACCCCGGGGGCGACCAGCCCCGAGCCTCGCTCGATGGCACCGAACAGTCCGGTGGCGCGCTCCAGTGGCCAGTGGGCCAGCTCGGTGACGAACGGAACCGCGGTGTGCTTGCCGTTGTCGCCGGGCCCGCGCAGGGCACCCCCGACAGCGACCAGTGCGAGGAGCGCCGGCAGCGGAAGCTGATCAAGAGTGTGCAGCAGCGGGATGGCGCCGATCACCAGGGCACTTCCGGTGTCGGTGATCATGCTGATCCGGCGTTGACCGACCCGGTCGGTGATCGGACCTCCGAGGGCCTTGGCCACCACGTACGGACCGAGTTCGAAGGCCGCGACCAGCCCGGTCATGGTGGCCGATCCGGTCGTGGACAGCACGAACCACGGAATGGCGATGGCCGACACCCGGGTGCCGACGTTGGCGATCACCATGACCGCCATCAGGGTGAACAGTGGCGTCCGGATCGGAGGTGGCGGCGTCATCGCGGCGGCTCCTCGTGCAGGAAGGTCTGGAACTGCACGGCCACGGTCCGGGTGCCCTCCGGTGCGGGGCGGTCGGTGCGGTGGGCGCGGAACTCCTCCGTGGTCTCGATCAACCGCTCCTTGAGCGCTGCCGCCTCCTGGGGTGTGAGGTCGAGCAGGAGGTCGGATGCGCCGAACAGGGGTTGCCACTCAGCCGGCCACGAGCGCCAGTTGTCGCTGGCGCGCCCGAGGCGTTCGATCGACAGGGCGACCACCTGGTTGCCC
>JAKDKP010000242.1 GCA_030453285.1 Propionibacteriales bacterium | reverse complement strand
CCACCGACGTAGCGGGTGACCAGGTCGAGTTGCTCCATCGGAACGAACAGCCGATCCCCGGGCTGGTTGCGCTTCGACGGCGCATACTCGATCACCAGGTATTCGCGAGTGGCGCCCTGGACGGCGCGCTGGATCATCTCGACGTACCGGCCAACACCATGTTGATCATGGACGACGGCATCCCCGGCCTTGAGCTCCAGCGGATTGACCTGGTTCTTGCGTCGCGCCGGCATCTTGCGGTTCGTCCGGTCGACCGTGGCCCGCTGCCCGGCAAGATCAACACCGGTGTAGACCGCCAATCGCTGCTCGGGCAGGACGAAGCCATGCCGGACCGCCCCGGTGGTGACCGTCACCCGAGACGGCTCCGGCGCGGCGGGAAGATCATCGACCAGAACGGCGGCAATCTCCTGCTCGGCCAGGAGTTCGGTGACCCGGGCCGCCAGACCGTGACCCTCGGTGAGGACAACCACCCGCCAGTCGTCGGCGACCCGGGCACGCATGTCGGCCACGGCCGCCTCGGTGTCGCCGCGCCAGTTGGTCGCCGATTCCGCATGCACCTGGCGACCCTGTGGTCCGGCGGTGTCGTGCACCGACAGGTCGATCACCTCGCCGTCCTCGGTGCGCACCACGTCGGCGTCTTCCGGCGCGGCCGCAAACGGCGAGAACGACCACCACGCCAGACCCCGCTCCAAGGCCAGCGCCCGGACATCGGCGAGGGTCTGGTACGCCGCGGCGCCCAGGTCGATGGGGGCCTTGCCGCCGCCCGCCGCTCCGGACCAGCTCGCGGCCCGGAACTCCTCACTGGTGGCGACCAGGTCCTGGGCGCGGCCTCGGACCAGTTCGGGGTCGGCGACCAGCACATGGGTGTCGTCGGGGAGGAGTTCGACCAGCATCTCCATACCGTCAACGAGCACACCCGACAGGGACTCCATCCCGTCGACGGCGTGGCCCTGAGCGATCTTCTCGAGCATCTCGGCCAGCTCGGGATGATCACTGATCAGCTCGGCCGCACGATCCCGTACGTCGGGAGTGAGCAGGAGTTCGCGGCACGGGTAGGCGATGAAGTGGTCGACGATCTCGGTGTCGGAGCGCTGGTCAGCCACCGCGAAGTAGTGGATCTCCTCGACGGTGTCACCGAAGAAATCGATCCGCAGGGGGTGTTCCTCGGTGGGCGGGAAGACGTCGAGGATGCCGCCACGGACGGCGAACTCCCCGCGGCGTTCCACCAGGTCAACCCGTACGTAGGCGGCACCGACCAGTCGTTCGGCCAGCTCGGTCAGGTCGTGATCATCACCGACGGCGATCCGGACCGGGCGCAGCCGCCCCAGGCCCTTCACCTGTGGCTGCAGCACGCTGCGGACCGGAGCGACGATCACCCGCGGGGCCGGACGGTCGTCGTTGCCGGCCAGGCGGCGCAGCACCTCGAGTCGGCGCCCAACGGTGTCCGAGCGCGGACTGAGGCGCTCGTGCGGCAGGGTTTCCCAGGCCGGGTAGTACGCGACGTCGTCCTCGCCAAGGATGTCGGCGAGCACCGCGCTGACATCCTCGGCCTCACGGTAGGTGGAGCAAACCACCAACAGGGGGCGCTCACCGGCGAGAGCGGCGGCCACCATCGGTCGCAGCGCCGGCGGCATCGTGACATCGAGTGATGTCAGGGCATGCGAGCGCGCATCACCGATGGATTCGGCAATGGTGGGGTCCTGGGCAACAAGGTCAACGAGTGCCGAAAGGGTCACCCGCCCCAACTTACCGCCTCGGGCAGTTGCCACGGAACCAGCTCCCCGGCGTCCTGCCCGAGCGAAACTCAGGCTGCGTTGCTGGCCGGCGCCACTCGTCACACTTGAGCCCCGACACCACCCCCACGAGACCCGACTCTCGCTCGCACATCGACCATGATGGATGGTTGCCAGAATGGAAACCAGTTTCTACGCTCAACTCATCGATGAGGAGTGAGATGACGACACAGTCTGAGCGTGAGTCGGCACTGCGGTCGCTGGACGACGCCAAGGCAGCGGCCAGGGCGACGCGATCGTCCGACGTCCGGCAGCACGGACGCCTGCTGGTCCTGGCGTCGGCGATCCAGGCCGTTCTGTTCATCGCCCTCGGTTTGAGCCTCGGTCTCGGCTGGGGCAGGTGGTTCGCCCTACTCCTGTTGGCTGTCGGGCTGCTCGTCGGACAGGTGTTGGTCCGGGGCTTCGCTGAGCATCCGCGCACCATCGTCCCCACCGGACTCGGAAGCCTCGATCGCACGACGCTCATGGCCAGTCGCGTCAGTGCGGGAGCAGTATTCGTTGCCGTCATGTTCGCCATGACGGCGCAGGAGAACCGACCCGCCGCTTGGGTCTTTGGGGCATTGGCCGCCATCCTCGGTGTCATCTTTGCGGGCACTCGCTGCACCTACGGTGCCCGGCTGGCGAGGCACAGTGGCCCTCAGCGATGATCTTGCGGCACTGGATCCCGCTCTCCGTGCCCCGATCCGGTTGTCGATCGCCGCGATGGCCGACAGCGCCGACGCCGTCACCTTTCAGTTCCTGCTGGACGTGCTCGCCATTTCCAAGGCCGCGCTGAGCAAGCACATCTGGGCGCTGGCCGAGGCGGAGATCCTGATCATCGACAAGGTCCCCGCCGGCCGTCAGGTTCGGACCGAGGTGCGCATCACCACAGCGGGGAGGCATGCGTTGCGCCGGCACCGTCAGGCACTGGAACGCATTGCCCGCGGTGAGCACTGACCCGACGTGCGCGCTCGATCCTCAGCGAGTCCGCGGTCGACGCTTTGCCTTTGGCAATGGGGAGTCGGGCCAGGCGGACATGGCGAGGGCGGCGATGGCGTGGAGTTGTGCCCGGGGTACGCCGGCGTTCGACTGGTTGGACAGTCCCTCCCAGACGGTCCGGACCCAGGCGGTCAGAGTGGCGGTGTCGAGGGTGGCGTCCAGCCGCCCAGCATCCTTGTCGACGTCAATGCGTTCGGCAAGGATCGCCGCCAACGCACGCTGATGATCTTCGAGGGCACGCCGTACGTCGATGGTGTCGGCGCCGCCGTGAATCGCGGCACTGACGACCAAGCAGGTCATCGGTCGATCCTCGTCGGTGAACTCATCAATCGAGTCGTCCAGGATGCGCTTGGCGGCCTCACGGGCCGTCGGGCAGGCGACGGCTTCGATGTAGATCGCCGTGTAGCGCTGCATGTAGTCCTGCACGGCTTCGGCGAACAGCGACTTCTTGTCTCCAAAGGCGGCATAGAAGCTCGACGGGGAGATGTCCATCGCCGAGGTGAGGTCCGACACCGAGGTGCCGTCGTAACCACGGGCCCAGAACAGGCGGGTGGCAACGATCAGCGCTTGATGGCGGTCGAAGCCTCGGGGGCGTCCGCGGGGGGTCACGTACGGGATTGTAGTTGACGCGCTCCAGATATCGCCGCAGACTGACATCGGGATCAATCACTACAGAAAGGCTGTTGATCATGGAGTCACGATCGATCCACCGCGACGGAGCCCGGTTGCACGGACTGTGGCGCCCGGGGCGCGGCCATCCGATCATGGTCGTGCCCGGCGTGATGGCCGACGCCGCGTCGTACGTGCCGGTGATCGAGGCCATCGATCGGCCCGAGCCGGTTCTGATCGTGGATCGACGTGGTCGCGCTCCCAGCGGGCCGCTGGGCAAGGACTACTCGATCGAGACCGAGGTGCAGGATGCTCGATCATGGATCGAGCAACTCGGTGAAGCGGTGACCCTGGCCGGCTGGAGTTACGGTGCCACCATCGCGCTGGAGACCGCCGCACGGGACTGTCGCGTGGCCGGTGTCGTGGGCTACGAGCCCGTACTGGGACCGTTCGGTGCGGAGGCTTTGCCGGCCCTGCGGGAGGCGGACCTCGATCGGCGCGTGGAGATCATCAACCGTGACGTCTCAGGCTTCTCCCCTGAGCACGTGGCGGCGCTGCGACAGACTCCGGCCTGGCCCGCCCTGTGCCGACTGGCTGAGCCTCTCGCCGCAGAGCTGACCGCCCTCAATGACTTTGACCCAACCGGCGACTGGTCGGCGATCACGGCCGAACTGCTCCTCGGTGAGCGCAACCAGCACACCGAGCCGTATGGTCCCGCCTTCGAACGCTTGACCGCACGCCTGCCGCATGCCACGGTCAGCATTCTCCCGGGACAGGGTCACCTCGCCCATGTTGATGACCCGGCCGCTCTGGGGCGGATGTTCGGCCCACTCATCGCGCGCATCCGGTGACCGGCCCCGGAAATATGGCTCGGTGTCCCCCTGGCCCTGCAATCTGGCGGTCTCGTGTTGTCGGCGCTGATCGGGTCCGTCGTCATGGTGGGGCCAATGATCCTCATCGTGCGTCAACAGCTGAGCCTGACCACGCGACAGGGTGGCCCTCCCGCCTTCATCACGGTGTCCCCCGCACCGGGTGGGCTGGTCTATCACCTGCCCCATGGGGGCTCGGTCCTGCGCCCGCACGCGTTCACGAGGATCAGTCGGGTCATCGTGATCTACGTCAGCGCTCTGGGGATGTTCGGCCTGTTCATCTTCTTCACCGTGGCCGGACCCGATGACATGCCAATCAGTTGGCTCACCCTGATCACCCCTGTGGCCCTCGTGATCGTGGTGCCTGCGGCTGCCGCTCAGACATGGCGGGTCGCCAAGCTGGCCGAGGGGCAGCCAATGCGCACGACGTTCGGGCCAGACCGATTGTACATCGACACCCCACTGAACAGTGCTTCCTGGTTGTACGCCGACGTCCGCCGCCTGAAGGAGGTCAATCAGGTGGTACGTGTGACCTCGCTCCGGACCTTCTCCCTACCCCTGGAGCTGTTGCCGCCTCAGGAATGGCGCCGATTCTCGTACGCCCGCTGTTGAATCGAGCCCCTCGGCAAGGCCTCGGCGGAGTCATAGCGTCGTAGCAACGGTGGGTCTGTTGGGGATCTGATCGTGTG
>JAKDKP010000241.1 GCA_030453285.1 Propionibacteriales bacterium | reverse complement strand
ATCTTCTGCGCCGGCACCATCACCCCGAGGTCGATCACCTCGTAGTTGTTGCACTGCAGCACCACGCCGACGATGTTCTTGCCGATGTCGTGGACGTCGCCCTTCACCGTGGCCATCACGATCGTGCCGTTGGTGTCCTTGGCGGTCGCGTACTCGGGATTGTCGAGCTTCTCCTGTTCGATGTACGGGATCAGGTGCGCCACGGCCTTCTTCATCACCCGAGCGCTCTTGACCACCTGGGGCAGGAACATCTTGCCGGCTCCGAACAGATCGCCGACGACGTTCATGCCGTCCATCAGCGGACCCTCGATCACCTCGATCGGGCGGCCCCCGCGGGCCGCGATCTCGAGGCGCAGCTCCTCGGTGTCGGCTTCGACGTGACCGTCCAAGCCCTTGACCAGGGCGTGCGTGATCCGTTCGCCGACCGGCAGGGACCGCCATTCCTCGGCGGCGACCTCGGCCTGTTCGCCGGTCGAGTTGTACTGCTCGGCGATCTCCAGCAGACGTTCGGCGGCGTCGGGGCGGCGGTTCAGGATGACGTCGGTGACCCGTTCTCGCAGGTCGGGGTCGATCTCGTCGTAGACCACGAGTGCGCCGGCGTTGACGATGCCCATGTCCAGTCCGGCCTCGATGGCGTGGAACAGGAAGACCGAGTGGATCGCCTCGCGGACCGGATTGTTGCCGCGGAAGGAGAAGGAGACGTTCGAGATGCCGCCCGAGACCCGTGCTCCGGGCAGGTTCTGCTTGATCCACCGGGTGGCCTCGATGAAGTCCACGCCGTAGTTGGCATGCTCCTCGATGCCGGTGGCGACGGCAAACGCGTTGGGATCAAAGATGATGTCCTCGGGCGGGAAGCCGACCTCGTCGACCAGGATCCGGTACGCGGTCGAGCACACCTCGATGCGGCGTTCGAGGGTGTCGGCCTGCCCGTCGGTGTCGAAGGCCATCACGACAGCGGCCGCACCGTACTTGCGGACGAGTCTGGCGTGGTCGATGAAGGACTCGACGCCCTCCTTCATCGAGATGGAGTTGACGATTCCCTTGCCCTGTACGCATTTCAGGCCGGTCTCAATCACCTCCCACTTCGAGGAGTCGATCATCACCGGGACGCGACTGATGTCGGGTTCGGAGGCGATCAACTTCATGAACCGGTCCATGGCAGCGACCCCGTCAATCATGCCTTCGTCCATGTTGACGTCGATCACCTGCGCGCCGGCTTCCACCTGCTGCGCGGCGACCGACAGAGCAGTGTCGTAGTCGCCGTTCTTGATCAACTTCCGGAACCGGGCCGAGCCGGTGATGTTGGTGCGCTCGCCGATGTTGACGAACAGGCTGTCGGCATCGATGGTCAATGGTTCCAGCCCGGACAGTCGCATGGCCGGGGGTGGTGGTGGGGGAGTGCGAGGAGCAGCGTCGGCCACCGCCTCGGCGATGGCGGCGATGTGGGGGTCGGTCGTGCCGCAGCAGCCGCCGACGATGTTGATCAGACCATCGGCGGCGAAGCCGGACAGCACCTCGGCCATGTGCGCCGGGGTCTCGTCGTACTCGGCGAACTCGTTCGGCAAGCCGGCGTTGGGGTGACAGGAGACGAAGCAGCCGGCGAGCTTGGCCAATTCGGCCAGGTAGGGCCGCATCTCCGCGGCGCCCAGCGCACAGTTCAGTCCGACCGCCAGCGGGGCGACGTGGCGTACGGAGTTCCAGAACGCTTCGGTGACCTGGCCCGACAGGGTGCGTCCGCTGGCATCGGTGATCGTGCCCGAGATGATCACCGGCCCGCGGCGACCCCGGTCGGCGAACAGGGTCTCCAGGGCAAAGATGGCCGCCTTGGCGTTCAGGGTGTCGAAGATCGTCTCCACCATCAGCAGGTCGGCACCGCCGTCGACCAATCCGGTTGCGGCCTCCAGATAGGCCGCCACGAGCTGGTCGTAGCTGACGTTGCGGGCGCCGGGATCGTTCACGTCGGGGGAGATCGAGGCAGTCTTGGTGGTCGGCCCCAGCGAGCCGATCACGTAGCGGGGGTGCGTCGGCGTGCTGCGTTGATCAGCGGCCGCGCGGGCCAAGGCGGCCGCCGCCTGATTCAGCTCGCCGCACAGGTCGGCCAGATCGTAGTCGGCCTGGGAGATCCTGGTGCCATTGAACGTGTTGGTGCTGATCAGGTCGGCGCCGGCGTCAAGGTAGGCCAGATGGATCTGGGTGATCAACTCCGGCTGGGTGAGGGTGAGCAGGTCGTTGTTGCCACGCAGATCACCGGCGTGGTCGGCGAACCGCTCACCGCGGTACTGCTCCTCGGTCAGCTTGTGATCCTGGATCATCGTGCCCATCGCGCCGTCCATGATCATGATGCGCTCGCCGAGCATGCGGCGCAGCGCCTCGGTCGCATCGGGACGGACGGTGTTGTCGAGCACGGATGCCCCCTTCTCCTGACGTGGGATGGCCGGTCGCCCACAAGCCTGACGACCGGCCTCCCATCGTCCCACAGGGCGGCACGCACGGACCCGATCCATCCCCGTGCCGAGATTCAGTCCGTGCCGAGATGGGCCGAGATTCAGTCGGTGACGTTGACCGAGCCGCGATTGCCGGAGAGCTGATCGATCAACCAGGCGTACTCGAAGGCGATCTCCCGCCAACTCTGGTAGCGGCCGCTGACGCCGCCGTGCCCGGCAACCATCTCAGTCTTCAACAGGATCGGCCGATCGTCGGGTTGCTGAGCGGTCGCTCGCAGCCTGGCCACCCACTTGGCCGGTTCGGTGTAGAAGACCCGAGTGTCGTTCAGTGAGGTGGTGGCCAGGATCGCCGGATAGCCCACCGCGGTGACATTCTCGTACGGGGTGTAGGACTTCATGTAGGCGTACACCTCCGGATCGGCGAGCGGGTTGCCCCACTCCTCCCATTCGGTCACCGTCAACGGCAGCTCCGGGTTGAGGATCGTGGTGAGGGCGTCGACGAACGGCACGGCGGCTTGAATGGCCGCGAAGCGATCCGGGGCAAGGTTGGCCACCGCGCCCATCAGCAGTCCGCCGGCACTACCACCGATGGCGCCGAGGCGATCACGGCTGGTCCAGCCGCGATCGACGAGGTGATCAGCGACCGCGATGAAGTCGGTGAAGGTGTTCTTCTTGGCCAGCATCTTGCCGTTGTCGTACCACGCGCGGCCGAGTTCACCACCGCCACGGATGTGGGCGATGGCGAAGACGAAACCCCTGTCCAGGAAGGACAAGCGGGAGATCGAGAAGCGTGGGTCCATCGGGATCTCGTACGAGCCGTAGCCGTACAGCACCGCCGGCGCAGAACCGTCGAGTTCCAGCCCGGCCCGGTGCACGATCGACACCGGCACCTTGGTCCCGTCGGCCGTGGTGACCCATTCGCGGACCTGCACCAACTGATTCGGGTCGTACGGGCCATGCTCGGGATGGTCCAGGACCGGAGTGCGTTTCAGCAGGGTGGTGGCACCGCTGGCCAGGTCGAGGTCGAAGACCGACTCGGGGGTGACGAAGGAGGAGAAGGACAGGCGTACGGTCCGGGCGTCCCATTCGGGATTCCCGGCAGATCCCACGGTGTACAAGGGCTCGTCGAACTCGACGTCCCGTCCGACGCCGAGAGCCCCGTCGGTGCCACGCTCGATCACGTGCACCGCGGTCAGCCCGTCCCGGCGCAGGGACACCACGACGTGCCCGGCGTACGCCTCGACGTCGATCAGCCGGACCCCGGGCTGGTGCGCCAGCACGGGTCGCCACTGCTCGGGCGAGGTGGCATCCAGTGGTGCCTCGGCCAGCTCGAAGTCCAGGGCGCCGTCGTTGTGCAGGATGAGCAGCCGGTCTCCGGCGACTTCCACGTTGTAGTCGACGTCCTCGCGGCGCGGTGCAATCACCCGGGGTGTGGCGTAGGGGTCGGCTGTCGGCAGGATCTGCCACTCCGCGGTCGTCTTGGACCCGGTCGCGATCAGGATCCACTGCTCGTCGCGGCTCTCGATCACGTGCACCCAGAACCGTTCATCGGGTTCGTGCAGCACACGGGGGTCCTCGGCCGGATCGGTCCCCAGACGGTGTCGCCGCACCTCGTACGGACGCCAGGCCTCGTCATTGCGGGTGTAGAGCAGATGGTCATTTCCGGCCCAGACGACGCCGTACGAGATGTCGGCGATCTCGTCGGGCAGCAGGTCACCGGTGATCAGGTCCTTGATCATCAGCGTGTAACGCTCGTCGCCGGTGGTGTCGGTGGAGAACGCCAGCCGTCGCCCGTTGGGGGAGACGGTGAAGGCACCGATCGAGAAGAACTCGAGCCCCTGCGCGGCAGCGTTGCCGTCGAGCAGGATCTGTTCGTCGGCCAGCCCGGCCTCGGGGTCGGGTGGGGTGGTCGGACCCGTCGCTGGCACCCGAGCATGGATGGGGTACTCCTGACCCTCAACGGTGCGGGTGTAGTACCACCAGGCGGTGCCGCCATCGGTGGGATCGCCGTGGCTGGTGTACGTGGGCACGGACAGATCGGTCTGTTGGGTCCGGGTCGAGATCGACTGGTACAGATCCTCGCGCAACTCGCCGAGGTGGCTGGTCTGCTGCTCGGTGTAGGCGTTCTCGGCCTCCAGATGGGCAATCACCTCGGGGTCGGTCTTGTCGCGCAACCACTCGTACTCATCGACGAAGGTGTCGCCGTGGTGGGTGCGGGTCACCGGCCGCCGTTCGGCCACCGGTGGGGTCGTCGGGCCGGCGTCTTGAGGTCCTGGAGTGGAGGTCATGCTTGCCATGATGCCGTGACCAGCCAACGCCGCGCACCAGGGTTCTGCTCGGGCTGATGGTGCCATGATCAACCTCCCCGGGGGCACTCAATGCACGGCCACCCTTGGACGATCACGGCAGACGATTCGCGCCGACTGTTGTCGGACAGAACTCGCGGTTGGAGAACCCGTCGTGCCATAGCGTGGCGGGGTCAACTACGCGTGCCGAGATCAGGACG
>JAKDKP010000240.1 GCA_030453285.1 Propionibacteriales bacterium | reverse complement strand
GCGAACACCTGGGACAGGTCGGCGGCCCCGGACTCGCTCTGCGGAGTGCCGACGCAGAGGAAGTGGATGTCGGCCCAGTCGGCGATCTCGGCGTGGTCGGTGGTGAAGCGCAGCCGTCCCGAGTCGGTGTGCTTGGTCAGCAGGGGCTCGAGCCCTTCCTCATACATCGGGGAGCGCCCGGCGTTGAGGGTCTCGATCCGGTCTTCGACGACGTCGACGCCGATCACCTCGTGCCCGAATTCGGCCATGCCTGCCGAGTGGGCTGATCCGAGATAGCCCGTTCCGATGACGCTCACTCGCAATGCCATGGGCGGAGTCTGCCAGATCGGTGGTGACGTCTGGTGAACGTGACCACGCAGCCAGGTCGGAGACCCGGGCTGGGCGTGAAAGACTTCGCGGCATGTCTGACAAGCCCCGCGTGCTGTCGTTGGCCCAACCGACGGCGGACTCCCTGCACATCGGCAACTATCTCGGCGCCCTGCGTCAGTGGCCGCCGTTGCAGGACCAGTACGAGGCCTTCTACGGAGTGGCCGACCTGCACGCGCTGACCGTCGACGTCGAGCCGGCCGTGCTGCGCAAACGGTGCCTGGCGAGTGCTGCCCAATTGATCGCTGCCGGTGTCGACCCGACCCGGTCGGCGGTCTTCCTGCAGAGTCACGTCCCCGAGCACACCCAACTGATGTGGGTGCTGTCCTGCCTCACCGGGTTCGGCCAGGCCAGCCGGATGACCCAGTTCAAGGACAAGAGCGCCCGCCACGGTTCCGATGCCGCCAACGTCGGGCTGTTCAACTACCCGATCCTGATGGCTGCCGACATCCTGCTCTACAACGCCGATCGGGTGCCGGTCGGTGAGGACCAGCGCCAACATCTCGAACTCACCCGCGATCTCGCGCAGCGGTTCAACGCGCGCTATTCGCCGACGTTCACCGTGCCCGAACCGCATATCGTCAGATCGGTCGGCAAGATCATGGACCTGCAGGATCCGACGGCCAAGATGAGCAAGACCTCGTCCTCACCGAACGGTGTCGTCGACCTGCTCGACGAGCCGAAGCTGAACGCCAAGAAGTTCCGCTCCGCGGTCACCGATTCGGGCCGCGACATCGTCTTCGACGAACAGAACAAGCCCGGGGTGGCGAACCTGTTGATCATTCTGGCCGCATTCACCGGCCGTTCGGTCGAGGACCTGGTGGAGGGATTCGCCGGCAAGGGGTACGGCGATCTCAAGGTGGCGGCGGCCGACGCGGCCGGCGCCGAGGTCACCCCGTTCCGGGAGCGGACCCTTGAACTGCTGGGCGAGAAGACCGAGCTCGAACAGATCCTCGCCGATGGAGCGGAGAAGGCACGTGCCGTTGCCAGCCGTACGATCGCCAAGGTCTATCGCAAGGTCGGGCTGTTGCGGCGCGGCTGAATCGTCCGGCGGTCTCGTCCGGCAGCGAGCCGTGGCACACTGTTGCGGCGACGTCGTACGGCGTCGTGTGCGGCACCGTGCCGCGGACCGCTCATCCGGACCGAACGTGACACCGCCCGACACCTCGTGTCGCACGTGTTGACCGACGGACCCGACGACACAGCGAGGTGGGGTTTGACCGTGCCCAACGACCCCGACGGGGCCGAACTCCTGACCACCGACGCGGTCGGGGAGTTGCTGCAGGTTGCGGTGGAACATGGCGGCGGCAAGCTGATCGACTGGGAGCTGGACCACGTCGACAACAACCCACAGCAGAGCACGACGGCCACGTACACCGCGACGGTGGAGTGGTCCTTCGGGCGGCGCGAGGAGCTGCTCGGGGTGAGCGCCCGGGCCGGCGGCTCCACCACGTCGGACCAGCGCGCGGTGCTGTTCGCCGATGGTGCGCGCGAGGTGGCGGTCTGGTTGTATCCCCGCGATCCAGATCTGCCCGGCCTGCAGCGCGCGGCGTTCCCCACCGAGATGGCCGAGGTGCTGAACGAACAGCGGGTGCTGCAGATGCCGGTGACTCCCGACCAGGTGACCCTGGAGATGATCGGCTACCGGCCGCGCCGACGGGCGGTGTTGAAGTGCACGGTTGCCACGCCGCAGGGGCCGGTGAACTACTTCGTCAAGGTGCTGCGGGAACAGCACTTCGCCGAGGTCAGGCAGCGCCACGACCTGCTGCTGGCTGCCGGCGTACCCGCCCCGCCGGTGGTGGCGACGACGCCTGATCATCTGCTCGTGCTGGCCGAGTTGCCGGGGCGCCCGCTGGCCCAGGCGATCTTCGATCCGGTGGCGCCCTGCTCGGGTGAGAACCTGGTTGCGGTGCTGGATGCCATGCCGTCGGCGGTTGCGGGCCTGCCGCGACGGCCACCGTGGAGTGACGCAGTTGATCACTATGCCGACATGGTGGTCAAGGCGATGCCTGATCAGGAGCCCCGACTGCGGTGGATGGCCACCCTCATTCGGCAGGGCCTGGCGAACTGCCCGCTCGGCACCGAGGCCACGCACGGCGACTTCCACGAGGGGCAGTTGTTCGTCGCCAACGGGGTCGTCTCGGGCATTCTCGATGTGGACACGGCCGGTCCGGGGCGCCGCGCCGACGACCTGGCCTGCATGATCGCCCACATGTCAACGGTGCAACGGATGAACGCCGAACAGGCCAAGCGTGTCCAGGATCTGCTCAGGGACTGGGTGCCGGTGTTCGATCAGCGCGTCGACCCCGTCGAGTTGCGATTGCGGGCGGCCGCGGTGATCATCTCACTGGCAACCGGGCCCTACCGCGGTCAGGAACCGAAGTGGGAGGCCGAGACCCTTGGCATCCTTGACTCCGCGGAGAGCCTGGTTCGTCAGGTCAGTTGATCATGAACGTGCGTGATCATCATGTAGTGATCAAGAGCTGTTGATCAAGGACTGTTGATCAAGGTGGTCGCCAGATCACGGAAGGATCGCGCCGGTGTCGCCAGTGGGCGACCTCGCGGCCAGACCAAACCGATGTCACGGCCCATCTCGACACCGGCGACGGGCCGGGTCACCAGGCCCGGCGGATGGTTCGGGTTCGTCTCAACCGGGATCAATCCGATGCCGATCCCGGCCGCGATCAACCCGGCAACGGTGGCAAGCTCCTGGCACTCCACGGCGATGTGCGGGACGAAGCCGGCCTCGGCGCAGGCCCGGTCGAGGATCTGGCGCATGCCGTAGTCGGGATCCATCGACACCAACTGCTCATCGCGCAGGGCCTCGATCGGCACGCTGACCTCGGCACTCAGTCGGTGATGGGCCGGCATGGCGAGCACGACCGACTGATGCAGCATTCGACGCCAGGTGAGCCTGGTCTCGGATGGTTGCGGAGAAACGATGCCCAGGTCGACCTTCCCGGCCAGGACCAGGCCACTGATCAACTCGGTGTTGCCCTGCACCAGTTCGAAGGCGAACCGATGGTCCCGTTCACGGGCGCGTCGGATCAGGTCGGGAACCAGCCAGGTGCCGAAGGAGTGCAGGAATCCCAGCCGGACCACCCGTGGGCCGGCGGTATGCAGGTCTCGTACGGCCTGCTCGGCGGCAGACAGCTCGGCATCGGCTCGCCGGACGTGCTCGAGGAACACCCGTCCGGAGGCGTTCAGGGCGATCCGGCGGCCGTGGCGGTCGAACAACTGGGTGCCCAGGTGGTGTTCCAGTCGGCCAAGCATCCTCGACAGGGTTGGCTGGCCGATCCGGAGTCGATCGGCCGCGGCCGTCACGTTCTCCTCCTCGGCCAGGATCACGAACCATCGTGTCGCCCCCTGCACGGGAGAGACACTACATGCATCAGCTGCATCAACAACTGGAGATGGAATCATTTCCGCATGTCCGTGCCGGGGGCCAGCATGGGGCCGTGAGCAACCCGACGAACACTTGGACCGATGGCCGCCCGGCAGTCTCCGGCGCCGGCCATCGCCGCGGTGAGGCCGGCTATCGACGGATCACGCTCGCCCTGTTCGCCGCCGGGATGACCACCTTCGTGTCGATGTACGCCGTGCAGGCGGTCCTGCCGGCGCTGACCACCGACTTCGGGGTATCGGCGGCCCAATCGACCCTTGCGGTCTCGGCGACCACCGGGCTGTTGGCCTGCGCGATCATCCCGGCGAGTGTGTTGTCGGAACGGTTCGGTCGGGTCCCGGTGATGGGATGGTCGGCCGTACTGGCCCTGCTGATCGGGGTCGCCGTCGGCTTCGCCCCCTCGATGGAGGTGTTGATCATCCTGCGTGCCCTGCAGGGTGTGGCGCTGGCCGGGGTGCCGGCGACCGCGATGGCCTACCTTGCCGAGGAGGTGCACGGGGCCTCTCTCGGTGCGGCGATGGGGCGCTACATCGCCGGCACCACCATCGGCGGTCTGGCCGGGCGTGTGCTCGCCTCGACGGTGCTGGATGTGAGCACCTGGCGGTGGGCGATGGAGGCCGCCGCGGGGGCCTGCCTGGTCTTCACCGTGCTGTTCCTGTGGCTGGCCCCCCGATCTGAGCATTTCCGTCCGCAACGCATTGGTCTCGTCACCACCGCCCGGCACCTGCTCGGCCATCTCCGCACCCTCGATCTGGTTGCTCTGTTCGCCACCGGCGGTCTGCTGATGGGCGCGTTCGTGTCGGCCTACAACCTGATCGGCTTCCGGCTGGTGGCCGAGCCCTTCGCGCTGCCGCAGTCCCTGGTCGGGCTGGTCTTCGTGCTCTATCTGTCCGGTACGGTCTCGGCCGGCCTGGCCGGGCGGCTGGCCGACCGCTGGGGTCGGGCTCAGGTGATGCTGGTCTGTGAAGTGGTTGCCCTGATCGGCCTGGTGATCACCCTGGTCGACGCGCTGCCGGTGATTCTGGTGGGCATGCTGCTGTTCACCGCCGGATTCTTTGCCGCCCATGCGGTGGCCAGCAGTTGGGTCGGACGACTGGCCAGGGCGCATCGGGCCGAGGCCAGCGCACTCTACCTATTCGCCTACTACGTCGGCAGTTCGGTGCTCGGTGCGCTCGCTGCCGTGGTGTG
>JAKDKP010000239.1 GCA_030453285.1 Propionibacteriales bacterium | reverse complement strand
GGCTTGTCCTGTGTGTCAAGGGACCTTGTCAATGCTTAGGGTGGAGACGTGATCCAGGACTACACCGCCCGACTGCTCAACCACACTCTCGCCACCGCTCAGCACGACGACCGCCTGCCGTCCATCGCTGCCGGCCTCGTACGTGACGGTGAACTGATCTGGTCCCAGGCGTACGGGACGATCGACGGGCGTGCGGACGGTACCCCGGCCGATGCCGACACCCAGTACCGGATCGGCTCGATCACCAAGACCCTGACCGGCGTGTTGATCATGCGCCTGCGCGACGCCGGCAAGCTCGCCCTGACCGATCGCTTCGATGATCATGTTTCGGGCACCGAGTGGGGCGGGGTCACCATCGCCCAACTGCTCAGCCACACCGGTGGTCTTCAGTCCGAGACCCACGGTCCCTGGTGGGAGCGCACGCCGGGCACCGGATGGGAAAAACTCGCCGCCACCAAGACCCAGCAGCGGTTCCGGGCGGGCCGCCACTATCACTACAGCAACCTGGGGTACGCCGCCCTGGGTGAGATCGTGGCACGGCACACCGGCCAGTCGTGGAGCGATGCCGTACGCACCGAAATCCTGCTCCCGCTGGGCATGGACCGGACCTCCCCTCGCCCCGAGGGCTCTGCAGCCCAGGGTCTGGCCGTGCACCCGTTCGCCGACCTGCTGCTCGATGAGCCCGAACATGATCATGCGTCGATGGCACCGGCTGGTCAGTTGTGGTCCACAGTCGCCGACCTCGGTCGCTGGGCCGCCTTCCTCGCCGGTGACACCGCCGACCTGCTGTCGGCCGACACCTTGGCCGAAATGCTTGAACCGCAAGCGATCCAGGACCTGCCCGGCCAGTCGTGGACGAATGCCCACGGGCTCGGCTTCCAGGTGTTCAACTTCGGTGGGCAACGGATGGCCGGCCACGGCGGATCGATGCCGGGGTTCCTGGCCAACCTGCGCGTCGACCTCGCCAGCGGCGACGGTGTCGTGCTGTTCGCCAACACCACCGCCGGCCTCAACTTCACCGCCCACTCCTTGATCGATCTGCTGCACGAACACGAACCGAAACTGCCCGAGCCATGGCATGCCACACCGCCCGCGCCGGAAGCACTCGAGCTGATCGGCACCTGGCACTGGGGGCCGTCGGTCACCAGCGCCTCGGCCAAGGACGGTCACCTGGTGCTGGGTGCTCCCGGCGCGGGCCGCGGATCGCGATTCCGGCCGGACGGACCGGACCGGTGGGTCGGTCTCGACGGCTACCACACCGGGGAACCGCTGGAGGTGATCCGGCGACCAGACGGCACCGTCAGTCACCTGGATCTGGCCTCTTTCCGATTCACCCGCACCCCGTACGACCCGGAGGCGGACCTCCCCGGTGGACCGGGCACATGGGCCTGAGCCCGGCTGGGTGTTGCCGACCCAGGTTGCTGCACGCACCCGGACCCTGTTGGTAGCTTGAAGGAGAACTCCGGGAGGGACGATGACCACGCCGTCAGCACAGGAACCGCAGCCGAAGCCGTACCCGCCAGCCCAGCAGTCCGTCGGTGAGGATCGTTTCGTTGAGCCCACGGGCTACGTGGGTGAGCAGGAGTTCCCCGCCTACCCTCCGGCCCGACAGTCCAACACCGAGCTGGTTCCCGAACAGCAGGCGGCACCACAGCCTCTGGCCGAACAGGAACGACAGGGGCCGGACTGGGGGCGTTGGCGGGCCATTCTGCTCCCCTTCATCGCCGTCCTCGCCTTCGTCCTGTTCATGGCGACGCGGCAGTGGTGGTGGTGGATGCTCCTTCCGCTGGCTGGAGTGCTCTTCAGCCAACTGCCCGGCGGTTCGCGACGGAGACACGATCGGTGATGGCCGACCGGCCGGCGCAGTGACAGAGTGAGGCCATGTCCTCACTCCCCCCCGAGAACGACAACAATCGCCCCTTCTCCGCGCTGCCACGCCGCACCCTGCTGGGTGGTGCCCTGATCGCTGGCGCCGGACTGGCCATGGGGTCGGATCCGCGCCGCGCCGATGCGGCTCCGGCCAGACCGATCGAGTTCACCGTCTGGGATCGGACAGACCATTTCCAGACCGGCTATCCGGCCGGCTGCCTGATCGACGGTCGTGGCGGTCTGATCATCGGCAAAGCGCTCAAGGGATTCACCTACACCGACCCGCACACGCGCAAGAAGCGTTCGTACGACCGCGGCGAATGGGTGTCGCCCCTGGTCACGCCCCGCTTCCGATTCACCGAGTTGATCACCTCGATCAACGCCACCACGCCCAGCGGCACCTGGGTCGACGTTGCGGTCCAGGGGCTCACCGCCTCGGGCAGGTGGACCCGCTGGTTGATGCTGGGACGGTGGACCTCAGGCGATGGTGCCGACGACATCAGGCGTACGTCGCTGGACGGACAGGTCGACGGCTTGGTCAAGATCAACACCGACACGCTGATGACCACCTCGGGTGAGACCATGATCAACTACAAGGTGCGGGTCCGGTTGTTCCGGATCGCCGGCACGACGTCGACCCCGCGCGTCGGCCTGGTCAGCGCGGTCGCGTCGGCGATTCCGAAGACGACCTCGGTGCCGACCAGCGCCAGTAGCGGTGCCTGGGGGAAGACGGTGAACGTCCCGACGTACTCCCAGGAACTGCACAAGGGCCACTATCCGCAGTACGACGGCGGTGGTGAGGCGTGGTGTTCCCCCACCTGCACCGCCATGATCCTTGATCACTGGCAGCGGGGCCCCAAGGCCAGCGAACTGAGTTGGGTGCGGGTGACACCGGAGAACCGTCGGCAAGTTGATCATGCGGCCCGGCAGACCTTTGACCATCAGTACGGCGGCACCGGCAACTGGACCTTCAACACCGCGTACGCAGGCCAACAAGGTCTGCGGTCGTACGTGACCCGGCTGAAGTCGCTGCGCGAGGTGGAGGGGTTCATCACTGCCGGCGTCCCCCTGGTGGTGTCGTTGTCGTTCACCTCCGCCCAGTTGTCCGGTGCGGGCTACGGCACGAACGGGCACCTGCTGGTGATCGTCGGATTCACCAGGACAGGTGACGTGGTCGTCAACGATCCCGCCTCGCACCTGCAGAAGAGCGACGCCCAGGTGCGCACCACGTACAGACGCGGTCAGTTCGAGAACGTCTGGCAGACCAGTTCCGGCGGCATCGCCTATGTGATGGCTCCGTGGGGTCACCGGCTGCCCGCAGCCGCGCCGAACTGGTCCTGAGGAGTCGGGCCGGCCCGGGACCGGTTGTTGGATAGGTTGACCCGGTGCCGCAGGGACGCTCCGACATCACCACCACCGAACGGGTGGTGTTCGCTGCCGGCGACCTGTTCGGTGGCGGCGGGGCCGCGATCATCTCGGTGCTCTATCTGTTCTTCCTCACCGACATCATTGGGCTCAATCCGGCCCTGGCCGGTTCGGCCCTGCTGGTGGCGAAGATGTGGGACGCGATCAACGATCCGCTGATGGGGGCGATCAGCGACCGGACCAGGACACGCATCGGACGTCGCCGCCCCTACATCCTGATCGGCGGCCTGCTGCTGATCGGCGCGTTGGCGGTGTTGTGGCTCCCGAACAAGCCGGGCGGGACGCAATTGCAGATGGCGGCCTGGGCGTCGATCTCGTGCATCGTCTACAACTCGGTCTCGACGGTGATCGCGGTGCCGTACGCCTCGCTGTCCACCGAGGTCACCACCGATCTCGACGAACGCAACAAGGTCAACGTGATGAGGCTGCTGTTCTCCACCGTCTCCAGCGCCGGCAGCACCTTGTTGGCCAGTCGATTGTTCGAGCTCTACGACAACGGCACCCTCACCGCGGCCGAACTGTATGGATGGATCGTGCTGGGCTTCGGCGGCTTCTTCACTGTCGTCGTCCTCGGTGTCGCACTGTTCACTCGGGAACGGGTGCCGCTTCCTGCGGTCCATGATCGCCTCACCCCACGCCTGTTCGTCGCACCGTTGCGGTTCCGGCCATTCCGCAGACTCGTCGGGATGTACATCTGCCAGGCGCTGACCATGGACGTCATCTCGGCGGTGCTCATCTACTACTCGAAGTACGTCGTCAACGTCAGTCCGACGATGTTCCTCGGTGTCTTCATCGTGATCGACCTGGTGGCGTTCGTCGTGGTGAACCGCCTGGTGAAGACCGTCTCGAAGCACACCATCTATCGCACCGGCATTCCGCTCGCGCTGGTTGCGGTGACCGTGATCGCGCTCTATCCCCGCGGCGGACCGGTGTGGCTGGTGTACGCGCTCGCCGGCCTGTTGGCGATCGGCATGGCCGGGGCGCAACTGATGAGTTGGGTGATCTTTCCCGACGTCCTTGACGCTTCTGAACTGGAGAGCGGACAGCGCAACGCCGGATCGTACGGTGGCCTGATGACCTTCTCCCGTGGGCTCGCCACGGCGATGATGACCCAGGTCGTCGGGCTCGTGCTGGCCATCACCGGCTATCTGGCCACCGCCGAGGACGTGGTGGTGGTCCAACCCGACAGCGCAATCTGGGGCATTCGTCTCGTGCTGCTGATCAGCGTGGTGGTGCTGATGACGCTGGCCTGGTTCGTCGCCCGTGGATTCCCGCTCGACCGGGCGACTACTGTGGCGATGCAGGACCGCCTTGCCGCCCGACGAACCACCGCTGCCCGATCGAACAGGGACCCCGATGCGCCGTCATCAGCAGAGCATCTTTGACTCCTACGAGATGCTGACCGTCGCCGGTGGCCCGATCCGGGTGTACGCGGGCGGACGCGACACCAGGAGGCCTCCGATACTGCTGCTGCACGGGGCGATGTACGACCGGGCGGACCTGTGTTGGCTGCGTGTTGCCGACCAACTGGCCCGCGGTGACGATGGGGTGTCCGAACGGGTGATCGCGGTCGACCTGCCTCGGCACGGGGGGAGCCGTCCCTGGCAGGGCGAGCTGGGTCCGGTACGTCTCGAGAAGATGTTGATCGGTCTCCTTGATCAACTGGGCATCGACCGGGT
>JAKDKP010000238.1 GCA_030453285.1 Propionibacteriales bacterium | reverse complement strand
ACGTGACGATCAAGCGTGAATCACTGCCGTGGGACGGCTACTGGGACAAGCTCGCCACCCAGACCGCCGGCCGCAACGCTCCCGACGTCGTGATGCAGGCCGGCAGCCAGATCCCTGACTATGCGGGTCGCCGCGCGCTGACAGATCTGAACACGATCGATGGGCTCGATCCCAACGTGGTTGACGAGGGATTGCGCAGTTTCGGCGCCGTCGAGGACACGCTGTACGGGGTGGTCGCGGCCGCCAACGCGATGTCGTTGGTGGCCAATCCGGCCCTGGTCTCGAAGGCCGGGATCTCCGTGCCCAAGGGTGAGTACGACTGGACCGAGCTCGGCAACCTCGCCGACAAGGCGCGCAAGGCCCTCGGTGGCGACGTCTGGGGCGTCGGTGATGCCGGCGGTGACCTGATCTCCCTGATTCTCCAGATCCGTACGGGCGGCAAGGATTTCTACACCGACGAGGGCAAGATCAACATCACCCGCGATGAACTGGCGGCCTGGCTCGAGATGTGGCAGCGGCTCCGGGACTCCGGCGGTGCACCGCCGGCCGACGTCACCAGTGAGGGCGCCAGCGACCTGGCCAACAGCCCGTTCGCCAAGCAGCGCACCGCACTCACCTTCGGCTGGACGCAGGATTTCGTGTCGATGTCGTCACTGATGAAGGAACCATTGATCATCGGCCTCCCGCCGAATTCGGCGGCCAGTCCGGGACTGTGGATGAATGCGGCCAGCCTGTGGTCGGTGTCGGCCTCCAGTGGCAATGTTGCCGGGGCCGGAGCCTTGATCAACCACCTGCTCACCGACGACACGGCAATCACCACGATCGGCCTCGCCCTGGGCACACCGCCCACCCAGAAGGCACGCGACCTGCTCAGCGGGAAGGTGGATGAGAGCCAACAGTCCGCCACCGACTACATGAATCTGGTTGCCGAGAACTCCAAGCCGCTGAACCGACTGTGGCCACAGGGCTTCGCCGAGTTGCGGACCTTGCTGGGGGAGCAGAATGAGGCCATCGCCTTCAAGAAGCTGAGCATCGATGAGGCAGTGACGGCGTTCTTCGCCAAGGCCGAGCAGGATGGCTGAGGCTGGAACGCCATCGCCATCCCGGCCGAGGGTTGGCGCCCGCGCCCGACGCGAACGCCGCGCGGCCGTGCTCTTCCTGTTGCCGTGGCTGATCGGACTGACCTGTCTGGTGATCGGTCCGATGCTGATGTCGGCCTACCTGTCGTTCACCGACTACGACCTGTTCAACAACGCCACCTGGGTCGGGATCGAGAACTATCGCTCCATCCTGACCGCTGACCCCGACTTCTGGCAGTCCCTGCGCGTGACGGTGACCTACGTCGTGGTGTCGGTGCCGCTGCGGCTCGTCGTCGCCCTCGGCCTTGCCGTGCTGATGAATCGCCAGATGCGCGGCATGGCGTGGTATCGCGCGCTGCTCTACCTTCCTTCGTTGCTGGGCGGAAGCGTTGCGGTCGCCCTGTTGTGGCGCCAACTGTTCGGCCGCGAGGGTGCGGTGAACCAACTCCTGGGTCTGCTCGGCATCGAGGGCCACAATTGGATCGGCTCGCCGGATACTGCGCTCGGCACGATCATCATCCTCGCCATCTGGCAGTTCGGTTCGCCCATGATCATCTTCCTGGCCGCGCTGCGCAACCTGCCGGCCGAGCTGGACGAGGCAGCTACCGTCGACGGAGCCAGCCGCGCCCGCAGGTTCCGTCACATCACCATGCCGCTGCTCACCCCGATCATCCTGTTCAACCTGGTGATGCAGACCATCGTGGCATTCCAGGCCTTCACGCCGTCGTACATCATCAGCAATGGCACCGGCGGACCGGTCGGATCCACGCTGTTCTACACGCTGTACCTGTACCAGCGCGCCTTTGCCGAGTTCGACATGGGCTACGCCTCCGCCCTCGCCTGGATCCTGGTGATCATCATCGGTGCGGTCACCGCGATCAACTTCCTCGGCTCCAGACGCTGGGTCTTCTACACCGACGAGGGACGTTCATGACCACGAGAGCGCCGCGACGGATCTTCTCGCGCGTCGGCACGCACGCCTTCTTGATCATGATGTGTCTGGCCACTCTGTATCCCCTGCTGTGGATGATTCGAGGCAGTGTCTCCGAGCCACAGGACATGTTCACCAATCCGGGCATCATCCCGAGCTCGGTGACCGGCGACAACTACGTCCAGGGGTGGAGCGCCAATCCGCCCGGGATGGGACGGTTCCTGGTCAACTCGGTGATCGTCTGTCTCGGTGCGGTGATCGGCAACCTGGTCGGCTGTACGTTGGCCGCGTACGCATTCGCTCGCCTCAGGTTCCCCGGCAAACCGCTGCTGTTCGCCGTGCTACTGGGCACGGTGATGCTGCCGGCGCACGTGACCCTGATCCCGCAATACACGATGTTCACCGCGCTCGGCTGGGTGAACACGTACCTGCCGCTGATCGTGCCGAAGTTCCTGGCCACCGACGCCTTCTTCGTCTTCCTACTGGTCCAGTTCTTCCGCAGCATTCCCACCGAGCTGGATGAGGCGGCCGAGATCGACGGCTGTGGCCACTTCGGCATTTTGGTCCGGATCCTGCTGCCCCTCAGCGGGCCGGCCCTGGCGACCGCGGCGGTTTTCACGTTCATCTGGACGTACGAGGACTTCATGGGGCCACTGATCTATCTCGCCGATCTCAATCAGTACACCGTTCCGCTCGGCTTGCGGATGTTCGTCAACAGCATGGGGGAGTCGTCGTACGGGCAACTCTTCGCCATGTCGGCGCTGACCCTCGCGCCGATCTTCGTGGTGTTCATGATCTTCCAAAAACAGTTGGTGGCCGGCATCGGCACCACCGGACTCAAGGGATGATGCCCAGTGCTCAGGCGTACCGAGGACCATGACTTCATCGTCTGTGGCGGCGGTCTTGCCGGTTTCGCCGCGGCGGTGGCGGCCACCCGGATGGGGATCCGGGTCGCCCTCATTCAGGACCGGCCCGTGCTCGGCGGCAACAGCAGCTCGGAGGTGCGAGTCGTTCCGCGGGGCAGCACGACCTATCACGCCTACGCTCGAGAAGGCGGTGTCCTGCGCGAGGCGATGGCCGGCGAGCGGTGGCGTAACCACGAGCCGATCTTCGAGAACGGCTGGACCAACAGCGTCTGGGACCTGGAGCTGTACGACATAGTGCAACGCACACCGGGTCTGACGCTCCACCTCAACACCAGCCTGCGTGAGGTCGACGTCGTCGACGGCAGGATCACCACCATCCGCTGTGAGGTGGCTGCGGCAGAGACCGAACTGGAGCTGACCGCACGGATATTCCTCGACGCCACCGGCGACGGGGTGCTGGCCGACCGGGCCGGGTGCCGGAGCCGGGTGGGCACCGAAGGGCGCGACGAGTTCGATGAACCGCACGCCACCGCTGACGCCTCGGACGACACGATGGGCAATTCCCTGCACTTCAAGACCAAGATCATCGACCGGCCAGTCAGCTATGAGCTGCCCGCGTGGGCCCAGTCGTACGCCGATCCGGACTTCTTCGACAAGGGCGGACGCTTCACCCGCGAACTGCGTGGTGGGTTCTGGTGGATCGAACTCGGAGTGCCGTGGCACACCATCCATGACGCCGAGGTGCTGCGCCACGAGCTCACCCGACACACCCTCGGCATCTGGGACTGGATGAAGAACAAGGACCCGAAGACGCGTGATCAACTCACCCATCACGCCCTCGACTGGATCGGTCAGGTGCCCGGCAAACGCGAGTCCCGGCGGATCATCGGGCTGCACCTGATGACCGAGCACGACCTGCTGACGACCGAGCCGCAACCCGACGAGATTGCCTACGGGGGTTGGAACATCGATCTGCACACCCCCGGCGGTCTGCTGGCCGAGAGCAGCGAGCCGACTGCCGCCGAAGGCTACGTGTTGACCGGAGAGGCTTCGGCGAAGGCGTATGTCGCCCCATTCGGTGTGCCCCTACGGTCCCTGATCGCCCGGGACGTCGACAACCTGTTGATGGCCGGGCGGAACGTGTCGGCCACCCATGTCGCCCTCGGGTCGGTCCGGGTGCAGTCCACCACCGCGATCATGGGCCAGGCGGCTGGGACTGCTGCGGCGACCGCACTCCTGGCCGACGCCCCCCTGGCCGACACGACGACCACCTTGATCAAGTCAGTTCAGCAGCGGTTGTTGCATGACGGTTGCTTCCTGCCCCACGTTCTGCCCGACGACCCGGACGACCTCGCCCGACGTGGCGTGGCCGCCGCCTCCTCCGCACTGTCGTACGACGGCGCCAGGACCCCGGCCGACGGTGCCGCCGACGATGACCGGTCCCGTCTGGCCCAGTGTCGCGGACAGTGGATCCCCCTGTCACAAGAGATCGACTCGGTCGAGGTGCTGTTGATCAACCACTCCGATGCCACGGTGCAGGTGCCGATGCGGTTGGTGGAGGCAGCGCACGTGTGGGACTACCAGGTGGGCGATGAGAGTGTCGCCCGCGGCGAGCTGGCTGTGCCGCCGGGTGAACATTGGGTGCGGTGGCTGGTTGATGCACCAGCGAGTGAGCACGTCCGCTACGTCCGGCTCGATGTCGGACCGGCCCCGGACGTTGCCTGGCCGGCGGCCGACGCCGTACGACATGGTGCAGTGGCTGCGTTCGAGATGACCCCGGGGCGGATGCGGCGCTTCGCCGACGGGGCCACGATGTGTCACACGGTGACGCCCGCGCAGGACGCCTACCCGGCCCTCGCGGGGATCACCGGAGCCGACCGGCCACACCGGGCCCCGAACACCTGGATCGCCCACCCCGAGGACACCAGTCCCTGGTGGGAGGTCCGTTGGGACCGGGCCGTGCGTGTGGCATGGCTGCACGTCACCTTCGGTGGGCACGTGTTCCGGGAGTACGATCGCACGCCGCCGCTGTTCCGCGATCCGGCGGTCCCTGCCGCGTACACGGTGCAGGTCGAGACCGATCGGGGGTGGCGTGCGGTGT
>JAKDKP010000237.1 GCA_030453285.1 Propionibacteriales bacterium | reverse complement strand
CCCTGTTGCTGCGACGGCCCATACTGTCCAGCACTCGCCTGCTGTTGCGGTTGGCCCCACTGGTCGGCGCTCTGCTGTCCCGGTGCCTGACCGTAGTCCGGCGCGCTCGTCTGCGGGGCACCGAGCCCGAACGGATCCGCACTCTGCTGAGTTTGCGGTTGGCCGTACGGATCGGCAGCACTCGCCTGCTGTTGCGGTTGACCCCACTGATCCGCTCCCTGCTGAGTTTGCGGTTGGCCGTACGGATCGGCAGCACTCGCCTGACCAGCCGGTTGACCGTACGGATCGGCAGCACTCGCCTGACCAGCCGGCTGGCCGTGCGGATCGGAAGCACTGGCTTGGCTCTGTGTCCATGTTGGCGACGGCGACTCCGAGTCGGCCTGTCGCGGTGCCTCCTCCCCCGCGGTGACCGTGGCATCGGTGCCGTTGGCCTCCGGGGCCGACTGATCTCCGGCGGTGCCCCAGGGGGACGCCTCCGATGCAGACTGACCTTGTGCCGAGTCCATCTGATCACTCGGTCGCGAGGTGTCGTCCTGTTGATCAGCAGCCTGCTGGCCCCAGGCATCATCACCACTGGCACCCGCGGTCTGATCGGCCGAGGCACTCATCGACCCTGCGCCAGGCTGATCGGTACCGTCCGATTCCTGACCTTGCTGAGCCCACTGGTCACCCGCAGGCTGGCCGTACGGATCGGTTCCCGACTGACCCTGTTGGGCCCGCTGATCGCCGACAGGCTGACCCCAGTGGTCACCCGCAGGCTGGCCGTACGGATCGGTTCCCGACTGACCCTGCTGACCCCACTGATCACCGACCGGCTGGCCGTACGGATCGGTTCCCGACTGACCCTGCTGACCCCATTGATCACCCGCAGGCTGGCCGTACGGATCGGTCGCCGCTTGTCCCGTCTGGCCCTCGGGTTGGGCCCATTGACCAGACGAGCGTTGCGCGGAATACGGATCGGTCTGTTCACCGACTGGCCCGCCGCCCTCGCTCCCGGTGGGACCTTGTCCGCCTTGACCCCATGCCTGAGTCTGCTCCGAAGCGGACTCCGGGGCGCCGGGCTGGGTCCACGGGGACCGGGGCTGCTGCTCGTCTGAGTTCTGGCTCATGGCAGCAAGGCTAAGGGGCTCGGGCGACCACACACAACAGGGGGTCGGCCGAGCCCGTCAGCTGGCGCCGATCAGCCGGACCGGCGCAGGGACCGGTAGCCCTGGTCGGGATCAGTGCTGTCGTCGTAGGAGTCCGCGAGATCTGCGTACGCGTCCGGAATCCTCTCCTGCTCCTCGGCGCTCCGAAGTTCCCGCTCGAGAGACTCGAAGTTGGTGTCGGTCTGACGGTACTTCAGGTCCCTGGCGACCTTGGTCTGCTTTGCCTTCGCACGGCCGCGTCCCATTGGGTCGACCCCCTCGCACTGGTCCTCGCCGGCAGTCTGGGACCGCGGGCTCATCTGATGGTCATTTCGTGAAGCACACGTTACCCAATGACGGCAACCCAAACAAAGCGGCTCACCCAGCAGACCCGTGGTTCCCCACCATCTCGACACGACCCGGCACATCCGGCCCACCATCGGTCACTTCGCCGCAGATCCAGGCCTCAACACCTCGCCCGGCCAGCAGGCGTACGGCCTCGTCGGCGGCCCCGGCAGCGAGAATCGCGACCATCCCCACCCCCATGTTCAAAGTGGCCTCGATGTCGCGGACCGACACCTGTCCGACATCGGCGACCGTACCGAAGATCGGACCGGGCACCCAGCTCCCGCGCTCCACGCGGGCCGAGACACCGGCCGGCAGCACGCGGGACAGATTGTTCGCCAGCCCGCCACCAGTGATGTGGCTCATCGCGTGCACCTCGACGCCGTCGGCCAGTGCCAGCGCGTCCAGGGCGTACACCGTGGTCGGCTCCAGCAGTTCCGCCCCCAGGCTGCGACCGAACTCAGGCACCTCTCGATCCAACTGCCATCCGGCCTGCTCGAGCAGCACGTGCCGGACCAGGGAGTACCCATTGGAGTGCAGCCCCGATGAGCGCATCGCCAGCAGCACGTCACCGGGTCGGACCAGGTCGGGCCCCAGCATCGCGTCGGCCTCGACGACACCGGTGGTTGCGCCGGCGACGTCGTACTCCTCGGGGCTCAGCAGGCCCGGGTGTTCGGCGGTCTCGCCGCCCAGCAAGGATGCCCCCGCCACCACGCAGGCATCGGCGATCCCTCGCACGATGTCGGCGATCCGTTCGGGCACGACACTGCCACAGGCGATGTAGTCGGTGACGAACAGCGGTTCGGCGCCACACACGACGAGGTCGTCGACCAGCATGCCGACCAGGTCGAACCCGATCGTGTGGTGGACGTCCATCGCCTGCGCGATCGCCACCTTGGTGCCGACCCCATCGGTGGAGGTGGCCAGCACGGGGTGCCGATACCGAGCCAGGGCGCTCGCATCGAAGAGTCCCGCGAAGCCACCGAGGCCGCCCATCACCTCGGGGCGACGAGTCCTCGCCACCGATCCCTTCATCAGCTCGACCGCACGGTCCCCCGCCGCGGTGTCAACGCCGGCGGCGGCGTAGGCAGAAGGCGCGTCACTCATCGCGATCCCCAATCATCAGGTGCCAGTGACACCGGTGGTCAGCAGGTTGTCGATCATGATCAGTTGATCATGAACATCTTGATCTTGAACCATCAGGGCCGCGTGAGCGCGTCCTGAGCACCCGCACTGCTCCAGGAGGTGGACAGCCCGTCAGCGTCGGTGCGATCCGGCAGCAGCGCCGCCCGCGCCGTTGCCGGGACATGAACCGGATAGACACCGTCGAAGCAGGCCCGACACAACAGGTTGGACTCGATGCCCGTGGCCTCGACCAACCCGTCGAGGGACACGTAGCCCAACGTGTCACCACCGATCGATCGGCAGATCTCCTCGACCCGCAGGCCGTTGGCGACCAATTCGGCGCGGGTGGCGAAGTCGATGCCGTAGAAGCACGGCCACTTCACCGGTGGGGAGGAGATTCGTACGTGCACCTCGGCGGCACCGGCCTCGCGCAGCATCCGCACCAGCGCTCGTTGGGTGTTGCCGCGGACGATGGAGTCGTCCACCACGACGAGCCGCTTGCCCTTGATCACCTCGGGCAGCGGGTTCAGCTTGAGTCGGATGCCGAGCTGCCGGATCGTCTGGCTGGGCTGGATGAACGTGCGTCCGACGTACGAGTTCTTCACCAACCCCGTGCCGTACGGGATGCCGGACTCCTCGGCGTACCCGATCGCACTCGGCGTGCCAGACTCGGGGACCGGGATGACCAGGTCGGCATCGGTCGGATGCTCCCGAGCCAGTTGACGGCCGACCTCGACCCGGACGCTGTGCACCGACCGACTGCTGATCGTGGTGTCGGGGCGAGCCAGATAGACGTACTCGAAGATGCAGCCCTTCGGCGCCGCCTCGGCGAACCGGACCGACCGCAGACCGTCGGCGTTGATGATCACCATCTCGCCCGGTTCGACCTCGCGGACGAAGGTGGCACCGACAATGTCCAGGGCAGCGGTCTCACTGCTGACCACCCACCCACGTTCGAGTCGACCGAGCACCAGCGGATGGATGCCCTGCGGGTCGCGAGCGGCATACACGGTCTCCTCGTCCATGAACACCAGACAGAAGGCGCCCTTGAGACGGGGCAGCACCTGTCGGGCGGCCGCTTCGATGGATTCGGTGTTGAACGTCGACATCAACGCGGTGATCAGTGACGTGTCGTTCGTGGAGTCCTTCAGGGCGGCAGTCTTGTCGGGCATCCGGTCGTGCAAATTGGTGCCGACCAGTTGGCTCTCGTCCTCGCGCTCGGCGAGCCACGCCTCCAGCTCCTCGGTGTTGGTGAGGTTGCCGTTGTGCCCCAGCGCCAAGCCACCCTGGGCCGTCGGACGGAAGGTCGGCTGGGCATTGGCCCAGACGCTGGCACCGGTGGTCGAGTACCGCGTGTGCCCGATCGCCAGGTGGCCCTTCAACGACGACAGCGTGCCTTCATCGAAGACCTGGGAGACCAGTCCCATGTCCTTGAAGACCATGATCCGTTGACCATTGGAGACCGCGACCCCCGCACTCTCCTGGCCGCGGTGCTGCAGGGCGTACAACCCGAAATAGGTGAGCTTGGCGACATCCTCGCCGGGCGCCCACAGGCCGAAGACACCACAGGCGTCTTGGGGGCCTCGGTCCTGGGGGTCAAGTTCTGCGGTGAGTCGACCGTCGGGGCGTGGCACGTGGCCACCCTACCCCGAACGAACCCGGGATTTTGTGGGCGTTGTTTGCGTCGCCGTCTGCGGCCAATACCGTGAGCGGAGTGCCGAGACTTCGACTGCGAACGGTGGCATCCCACGCCACCGCGCTGACCCATGCGTGGCCCCGCTGGGCTCCACTGGCGGTGTTTGCGGTCGGCTGCGCCCTGGCGACGGCAGGATTGCATCTGGTGCAGGCCATGGTCGGCCCGGATCCGGCACTGATCGGGCTGTACCGGTTCGGGCCGGCCCTGGGCGTGGGGTTGCTCTTCCTCGTCTTTGCCGGGCACCACCATCGGCCACAACTGGCCACCGACCAGAGCTTCACCTGGCGTACGCCAGTGATGGCTGTCGTGTCGATCGCCATCGGCGCAGCCATCGTGGTGATCGCGATGGCCGCGCACGAGGTGCTCACCGGCAACCGCGTGTTGATCCTGGACTCGGCACATCCGTTGGCCCTGCTGATCGCCGTTCAGCTCATCGGCGCGCTCGGGGAGGAGACCGCCTGGCGCGCCTATCTTCAACCCGAACTCGAACAGTGGTGGCGCCCCCTGCCCGCCGCCATCAGTGTCGGCCTGATCTGGGGGATCTGGCAGTCCTTGGTGGTGCATCCGCCACTGGGTCAAGCCATCGTGTTCACCATCAGCACGATCGCTCTGAGCGTTGTGCTGCGCGGAGCATTGCGGTTCACGCGAGGCAACTATCTCCTGGTGGCTACCCTGTTCCGGGCGACGGTGG